>NZ_JBFTRC010000045.1:0-53830 GCF_056399325.1 Allobosea sp. 01N443 | reverse complement strand
GGTTGTTGGGGCTCCGGCCGCCCGTTGATACGGGATGACGGAGAGCGGTCTTCCGGTCAGGCTCCATCGATCCAACCGGTCAGGAGGCCTGCCATGGAGCTGTTCGTCGGTCTTGATGTGTCTGTTCGCACCACCAGCGTCTGCGTCATGGATGCGGGCGGCAAGCTGATCCGGGAGAGCAAGGTCGAGAGGGAGCCGGAGGCGATCGACCGCGGGCTCTATGACCCCGCGGTGGGCGCTTTTGCTTGACTCCTACCGCCCCAAAAGAGAAGGCCCGCCAAACCGGCGGGCCTTGGATCAGGTCGGTGCAAAAGCAACGATCAGATGAAACTGACGTTCGCAGCTTCCGGGCCCTTCTTGCCGGCGCGGATCGAGAAACGCACGCGCTGCCCGTCCATCGGCGGCTGCAGGCCGCTGCGGCTCAGCGAACTGACATGCAGGAACACATCCGGTCCGCCATTGTCAGGCGCGATGAAGCCGAATCCGCGATCGGAGTTGAAGAACTTGACGGCACCGTCATAGGGCCCTTCCATCGGGGCGCTGTTGCGATCGCCGAAGCCGCCGCGATCGCCGCGGTCGTAACCACCGCCACCGTAGCCACCACCACCGCCACCATAACCACCGCCGCCGCCATAGCCGCCACCACCGAAATCGTCACGCGGCGGGCGCGGCGAGAACGGGCGCGGAGCACGCTCGCCACGCGGGGCGGCGGGCGTTGCGGTCGAGGCGTCGATCTCGTGCACGGCCACGACCTGAAGACCGCGGCGGCCTTCGCCGAGATCGGCAACGATCGTCGCACCCGGCTGCAGATCCTGYGGATCGAGCGGACCGATGGACGAGACATGCACAAAAACGTCGCCGGATCCGTCGGCAGGAGACGCGAATCCGAAGCCCTTCTCAGGGTCGAACCACTTGATCTTGGCTTCGATATTTTCGTGGGTGACGAAGGGAGCGGGAGCCGAGGGCTTACGACGATCGAACATGCGAGCTTCAAAAATCAGTGACCGGGAAGCGACAATCTAGCGCAAGCCGCGCCCGCCGTCATGGGGGGCGGAGCAGCTAAATTTTCGCCCTCATCCGGCTTCGCTGCAGCGGATAGTCTGCACCTTTTTGGGCATCTCGCCAATGGCCGGAACGAACTGTCCGGTCGCGGCATCGAGCACCATCAGCACGCCGGTCGCGACGGCGAAATAGGCACCGTGCAGCTTCAGCCGGCCCTTGCCCTCGAGGATGCTGATGCAGGGAAACGTCCGCAGATTGGCGAGAGATTGCTGGATCGAGGCCAGCGCCAGGCGCTCGACATAGGTTTCCAGGTCCTCGTTGCGGCCGCGGCCGCCGCTGCGCTGTGCTGCCGGATTGATCAGCGTGATCCATTTTCCGATGAAATCGCCGGGCGAAAGCGGCCCCTGCGCATCATCGGCAAAGGCGCGGATGCCGCCACAGCGGCCATGGCCCATCACGACGATATGCTCGACCTTCAGCGCCTGAACGCCATATTCGAGCGCGGCCGAGGTGCCGTGCAGCTGATCGTCGGGCGAGAATGGCGGAACCAGATTGGCGACGTTGCGCACCACGAACATTTCGCCGGGGCGCGCATCGAAGATGGTTTCGGGCGCGACACGCGAGTCGCAGCAACCGATCAGCATGATCTTGGGAGTCTGGCCGCTTTCGGCGAGCTCCTCATAGCGGCTCTTCTCGCGCGAGAAACGTTCGTCGAGGAAGGCGCGATAGCCTTCCGTGAGCCGCTCAGGAAAAGACTGGGGTGTGTCCATTGCCCTTGTTCGGACAGGAACTGGCCGCCTTCGTCAAGAGATTTGTGCAGCGCGGGAGGAGCGAAGAGCCCCTAGCCCGCCGCAAGAAGCTGTTCCAGCCGCACCGCGAGCAGGTCGGCTTCCCCCGCAACCAGCAGAGTCTTGAGCCGCGCCGTGCTTCCGGCAGCCAATGTCACGGCGGAACGGGAGACCGACAGGCTGCGCGCCAGCAAGGCGATCAGCGCTGCATTGGCCTCCCCCTCGCTGGGCGCGGCCCGCACCCGTGCCTTGAGCACGGCACGGCCGTCCGCGAGGACCTCGATGCCGTCGACCCCGTCGCGCCCACCGCGCGGGGTCAGCCTGACGCTCAGCCGCAATCCCCCGGGCGTCGCCGTCCAGGGAACGGCCATCTCAGAATACGGCAGGGTACAGATAGCGCTCGATCACGCGCTCGATGAAGAAGATGATCAGCAGCAGGATGATCGGCGAGATGTCGATACCGCCGAGATTGGGCAGCATGTTCCGGATCGGCCTGAGCACCGGCTCGGTCACCCGATAGAGGAAATCCCAGACCGAGGAGACGAACTGATTGCGGGTATTAACGACGTTGAAGGCGATCAGCCAACTCAAAACCGCTGATATGATGAGGAGCCAAGTGTAGATGTTCAGCGCGAGCATCACCACGTCGAGAACGGCACGCATCGACATTCCTCTTGTCGTCTTCAGGCTGGTGACGCGGAAAGATTTCGCCATCGCCGAAAAACTCCCGGCGCAGGCGATTGACATTCACGCGACGCAAGGCCTAGAAGGCCAGCGCCTTGGGGCTGTAGCTCAGATGGGAGAGCGCTGCAATCGCACTGCAGAGGTCAGGGGTTCGAATCCCCTCAGCTCCACCAGGCTTTTCCTGGTGGAATAAAGCTAGAAGAAACAAGGGCCTGACGCAGCCGACGTCACGGCGCGTGCACATGGGCGCTCCTGGTTCGCCAGCCAGCTTTTTCGTTGCCTCTTCCCGGCCAATGGGTGACTGCCCGATTGCTTCATCAATCTGCTCCGCAGTCCTGCCGACGCTGGCGGGATGACAGGGGGAGCGTAGCTAACTTCGAACGCTCCAGCTGGACCGGCCTCCCCAAATCCCCGAACCAAGTATCGAGCGTCATTGGGCAGGAAGCCACCCGTCGCGTGTCCAGATCGACCGCCGCAGAGTTGCCGCAAGTCCGCGTATTTTGGAGCCTGGGGTAGTTGAGCCTAGGATCAGGAGTTGTTGGCGTCCCCGCGAGCAGGTTTATCAGCTGATGGAGGCCAGATTGTCTTGGCAAAGGTGTCTTGTTGCAGCCGGTATCATCCTGCTGTCTGCCGGGATTGCGGGATGCACCACCACGGACGACGCTTCCGCGGAGGCAGCGAAACCGCTCGCTTACTCCAGCGAACAGCCCGTTGACGCGCAACCGGGCTCGGACCGCGCGGGAATCGACCGACTTATCGAACGACATTCCGCGCATTACGAACTCCCTGCGGATTGGGTCCGTCGAATCGTCAAGCGCGAAAGCAACTATCGCCCCACCGCCCAGAAGAATGGCCATTTCGGCCTGATGCAGATCAAACACGCGACGGCGCGAACCATGGGTTATGCCGGCCCGGCGGCCGGGTTGCTCGATCCCGAACTCAATCTCACCTATGGGCTCAAATATCTCCGGGGAGCCTGGCTCGTTGCCGATCGCGACCAGACCCGCGCCGACCGCTACTATCGCAACGGGTACTATTACGATGCCAAGCGGAAGGGGCTTCTCGAAGCAACCGGTCTCGGCAAGGACCGTACGCGGCTAGCCAAATCCCGCCACGCGACGGACAGAGTTCCCGAGGCTCGTTAGCGAAGCTAGGCCATGCGACTGAGGACGTCCGTCACCCGCCGTTCTCGCGCCCGGACGGGCCTGCGCACGTCTGAGATCGTTCTCGGACACTGAGAGGCAGGTGCATCGGTAGACCTATTGGAACATCGGGGTCGATCTCCCGTTCAGCCACCAGTGACCAACAGCGCGCACCTTCTACTGCTGAGTGGATGAAACGTGGCCGAGGAAAACCAATTCATGCGTCCGATCGCGCCTCTCGCCCCCTCTCGGGCGGCGCCCGCTCGGGCGATCGATGGTGGCCTTGGCAATGTTGCCATTGGCGCTTTGATCGTGACGGCGCTCTATCTCGGGCGCGATGTCTTCGTTCCGATTGCTCTCGCAATCCTGTTCAGTTTTGTTCTCGCGCCACTCGTCAAAGGGCTCCAGAAACTTCGGGTTCCCCGTTCGCTCGCCGTCATCACTGTCGTTCTCATCGCCTTCGCGGCGCTCGGCGCCTTGACCGTGGCAATGGTCAACCAGGCAACCCAGCTCGCCGGAGAGCTCCCGGTCTATCAGAGCACGATGCGGGAGAAGATCGCTTCGCTGCGGGGGGCCGGCCCAGGCAGCGGTGTCCTCTCGCGCGCGGCGGACGTACTGCAGGATCTGGGCAAGGAGCTCGATAGGCCAAAGAAGGACGCTTCGCCGTTGGACCCGACGGTCCGCCCCCCGGACGCGCGGCCGATCCCGGTCGAGGTTCACCAGCCAGAGCCAGGTGCGCTGGAGACACTGCGAGCCTTTCTCACTCCCCTCATCCATCCGCTCACGACGACGGGTATCGTCCTGATCTTCGTCGTTTTTATCCTTCTGCAGCGTGAGGATCTGAGGAACAGGTTCATCCGGCTGACAGGAACCTATGATCTTCAGAAGACCACAGCCGCATTCGACGACGCCGCTCGCCGCCTCAGCCGGCTGTTCCTGACCCAGCTTGTCCTCAATGCCGGCTTCGGTCTCGTCATCGGCACCGGGCTCTGGATGATCGGCGTCCCGAGCGCCCTGCTCTGGGGCATTCTCTCGGCGATCCTTCGCTTCATTCCCTATCTCGGCGCCATCCTCTCCGCGATTTTCCCAATGGTGATCGCTGCATCCGTCGATCCCGGCTGGACCATGCTGGCCTGGACAGCCGCGCTGTTTCTGGTTGCCGAGCCGCTCGCCGGTCATGTTGTCGAACCGCTGGTCTATGGCCGCTCGACGGGGCTTTCGCCTGTCGCGATCGTCGTTGCGGCCACGTTCTGGACGTGGTTGTGGGGGCCGATCGGGCTGGTCCTTGCGACCCCGCTGACGGTTTGCCTCGTGGTCCTGGGCCGTCATGTCGAGCGGCTTGAGTTTCTCGATGTCCTCTTGGGAGATCGGCCAGCACTGTCCGCTCCCGAGATCTTCTATCAGCGTGTGCTCGCCGGGGATCCCGCTGAGGCAGCAGACAAGGCCGAAGAGGTTCTCAAGGAGCGCTCCCTCTCCGTCTACTATGACGAAGTCGCCCTGGAAGGTCTGCGTCTGGCAGCCAGCGACGCGGCGCGCGGCGTCCTTGATGCGACACGACAGGCACGGATCCTGGAAACCGTGCGGGAAGTCGTCGATGACCTCGCAGACCATGATGACCGCAATCCTGCAGTCGGAGAAACGACCAACGACCCCGAGGCAGAAGCAGCAATCGCAGAAACTGACGAGGTCGAAAGTTCAGCCGACCTGCCGATGCTGGCATCGGAAAACCTGGGGAAGGCCTTCCGCGGTGAAGACCGGGTGGTTTGCGTCGCCGCCCAATCGGAGCTCGATGAGGCTGCTGCCCTGATGCTGGCGCAGATCCTCAGCAAGCATGGGCTCCCGGCCCGCGTACTGCCTGCAGACACGCTCTCGACGAATAACCTCGCCGCGCTGGCAGCGGATCAACCCGCCCTGATCTGCCTGTGCTATCTCGACGGCACGAGCTCCGCTCATATGAAATACGCCATCAAGCGCCTGCGCCGCAGGCTGCCATCCACGATCATCATCCTCGGCAGCTTGTCGCCAGCAGCGGGCTCGGCGGCCCAACTCAAGACGGCGGTCCTCGCCGACGAGGTCGAAACGAGCCTTCGCGGCATGAGCAATGCCTGCTTGACGCACGCGATGCGCAACACAGACACCTCCATGGCCAAGGAGTCGAGTGTGCCCGACATCGGAATGTCAGGAAACTTGGCGACCATGTCCGCCGGACATTCGAGCTAGGACAGGCCTACGCTATCGCACCGAGCACGCTCCCCTATAGTCGTGGCGATCGTCCATCAGTGAGCGGAACCATGCGCGTTGCAATCGTTGGAGCAGGAGCGATCGGCGGGGTTGTTGCCTGGCATATGACCCAGGCGGGTCAGCGGCCCGTTATCATTGCGCGCGCTGAGACCGCTGCTCTGCTCGCAACGGAGGGCCTGACGCTCCAGTCTCCCTCAGGGACCGAAACCGTGGCGGTGCAGGTCGCCGCCGATGCAGCCTCCGCAGGGGTCCAGGATCTCGTTCTGGTCGGGTTCAAGGCTCATGACTGGGCGAGCGGTCTCGATTCGATCCGGCCCCTGATCGGGCCATCGACGATCGTTCTGCCGATGCTGAACGGCATTCCCTGGTGGTATCTGCAAGGTCTGGGAACGCAGTTCGGCGACCGGAGGCTGGCATCGGTCGATGCGAGCGGTGCGATCGAGACCTCCATTCCAGCCGGTCAGGTTCTCGGCTGCGTCGTCTATATCGGTGCAAACCGGCCCGCGCCGAACGTCATCGCCTGGAACGGCAGAAAGCGTCTTGTTGTCGGCGAGCCATTGAAGCCGCATGACAGCCGGCTGGCAGACGTCGTCGCGTTGTTGAGAGCGGGCGGGGTCGATAGCGAGCAGAGCGCAGATATCCGGACTGAGGTCTGGCAAAAGCTGCTCGGCAATGCAGCCTATAATCCGCTTTCGGCCGTGACCGGGGCGACGGTCGACAAGATCGTGGGAGATCCTGCGGTCAGGGCCGTCGCAAAGTCGATCATGGCGGAGTGTGTCGCGGTTGCCGCCGCGCTCGGGGTCGAGAATCTGCCAGAGCTTGAGGCACGCCTCGAACTCCCTCCGACATTGATCGGTGTGAAAACCTCGATGCTGCAGGACATGGAGGCGGGGCGCCCGCTGGAGCTTGGCGCCATTGTCGGCGCTGTTGCGGAACTCGGTCGCAGGACGGGCGTGCCAACGCCGCTGATCGAGTGCGTTGGCGCCCTGGCGGCCAATGCCTGGCAGCAGCGATGGGGACAATGATCGGGGCGAGGTCAGAACATTATCCGCCTGTGATGATCTCGACCATGCGCGCTGCCAGGTGAGACAGCGGGCGGCTGCGGGCGGTCATCATGCATATCGTGATCGGGATGCGCGGCGTGATCTGCAGTTGGGCGAGGCCATCGAAACGTTGCGCCTCGAACAGCATGCTGTCGACGAGTGAGACATCGCCATCCCGGGCCAGCAAATGCGCGACGGTGATGCTGTAGGGCGCCGTCATGAAAGGGGCGTAGACGAGCCCGGCCTCTTCGTGCGCCTTGGCGATCAGCCAGCCGAGCGGCGACGATTCCCGATCGAAGCAGAGCAACCGGCGCCCCGCGAGTTCGGCAAGATCGACGCTGCCCTGCGCAGCCAGAGGATCATCCTTCCGGACCAGGGCAACGATCGAGCCTTCGGCTAGCGGCGTCAAAGCAATGTCGTCGCTCACGCGCGGCGAGAACATGAAGCCGATATCGGCCGTCCCGTTCGAAAGCTCCGCGACCGGATTGCCCATGATGAGCTCAGCACGTGCGTCGGGATGCGTCGCCAGCAGCTTGCGCAGGGCCCCTGCAACCAGTCCCTGTCCGATGCTGGGCGTCGCGGCGATGCGCAGTGGCAAGGCGCGCCCGGCACGCAAATCCGCGACGGTTTCTCGCAGATTGCACCATTCGCTCTCGACCGCGTCGAGGCTCGCCATCAGTTCCCGCGCTTCGGAGCGCAATACCAACCTGCCGTCGCGCCGCTCGAAGACCGGCACACCAAGGCTTGCTTCACTCCTCGCCACGATCTTGCTGATGGCCGATTGCGTCAGGTTGAACGCACGTGCGGCCTCAATCGTCGTGCCCAAGCGATGCACCGCAAGCAGGATGCCGGCCTGGGTCGGCGTGAGTTCGCTCATGGGGCGCGCTCCATCAAGCAGGCGAGCAGGACCTGCCCGGAGTGCTGCAGGTGGGAGCCTTCCCGATGATGCGCATAGGCGATGACGGCCGGGCTCGCGCGCAGCGGCCGCACGGCCAGCCCCTCGGTCAATCCGCTGCTGATCACGAAACCATCAACGATGGCGACGCCGCAGCCCTCGCGCACGAGATGGCAAGCCGAGTCGGTATGACGGACGGTGATCGAGATCCGCGGTGCAAGGCCCGCTTTGGTCAGAGCCTGCTGGAAACTGTCGGCGCTGCTGAAACCATCCGGCCCATAGCTGATCAGTCGACGCCCCGCGAGGTCCTCGAGGCCGATTTCGTCTCGCGCAGCCAATGGATCTGTCTGRAAAAACACGCAGACAAGCGGACTTTCCTGCAGCGTGATATTCCGCAGCCCTTCGTTCGGCAGGGGCCCGTAGGTGATTGCGAGATCGGCATCTCCCGCCGCCAGATGGGCGGCGACATGATCGAACATGATCTCGACAGGTGCCGCATCGCCGATGGCGCGTCGGGCTGCCGTGATCGCGGGCGGCAGGATGCTGTGGGCCAGTCCCGGCACCGTCACGATCCGGAGGCGGTCGACCATGCCGACCCGCATCATGTCGGCCTCATGGCGAGCCCGCCTGAGCGCCGCGAAAGCCGGCTGCGCCCGCTGGGTCAGGGCCTGCGCCTCAGGCGTCGGCATCAAGCGGCCCTGCAAGGTCGTGACGAGGTTCAAGCCGAGTTCGAACTCGGCAAGCCTCAACGCCTTGATCACGGCGGACTGGCTCATCTCTAGCCCTTGCGCCGCCTCACCGGTCCCGCCGAGCCGGACGAAGGCGTCGAGGACCTGCAGTGAGGAGAGCTTCATGACGCACCCTATTCCAACTGGTTGAAGATCTTGCCAAATCTTTCATTAGCAAGACTAGGAGGCCCATGAAAGGATGCCGGCCGTTGTCGGCATAGAACCGGCACCACAGGGGATCGCGATGACCAGATTTCGTTCGATGGTTTCGGCTGCCGCGCTTGCGCTCGCCGTGATGACGCCTGTGATGGGCGGCCTTGCTTCCCCCGCCCTTGCCAAGGGTATGTTGAGACTGGCGCAGACGCAGGATCTCGTCTCGCTCGATCCGATCGCCACCAGCGACAACGCTTCGATCTTCGCGCAACTGCTGATTTTCGACACACTGCTCCGCCCGAGCAAGGATGCCACCAAGCTCGAGCCTGGCCTTGCCGAGAGCTGGCAGGTCAGTGCCGACGGCACGACCTACACATTCAAGCTGCGCGAAGCGAAATTCTCCGACGGTACCCCGGTCACGTCCGCAGATGTGGCGTTCTCACTGAAGCGGGCCGGCAGCGATGCGAGCAACTGGAAGCGCTTCTTTTCGGGCATCGAGACGATCGAGACGCCGGATCAGCGCACGGTGATCCTCACGCTCAAGAAGACCTTCACGCCGCTTCTGAACAACCTGGCCTTGTTCTCTTCCGCCATCCTGCCGCAAAGGGCTTTCGAGGCGGCGCCCGACCGCTTCTTCGAAAAGCCGATCGGCTCGGGCCCCTTTACGGTTGCAGCATGGAATAAGGGCCAGGGTCTTTCGCTGAAGAAGAACGCATCCTACTGGCAGGCCGGCAAGCCCGACCTCGACGGCGCCGAGCTCCTTGTCATTCCCGAAGGCAACAGCCGCGTCCTGAAACTGCAGGCTGGTGAGATCGACGTCGCCTTGGAAATCCCGCTCAACCAGTTGCAGAGCCTCAGCCGTTCGGGCGCGATCAAGACTGCTGTTGCCGATGTCCTGCGCAGCGACTTCGTGATGATGAACACGAAGAAGAAGCCCTTCGACGATGTCCGTGTCCGTCAGGCGCTGAACTATGCCGTCGACAAGGAAGGCCTGGTCAAGGCGCTGCTCTATGGAACCGGCAAGGTCGCGAACTCGCCGATGCCGCCCATGGCCTATGCCGATTCGACGCTGAAGCCCTATTCCCACGATGTCGCCAAGGCGAAAGCCCTGCTGAAGGAAGCCGGCTATGCGGACGGCTTCAAGACCTCGCTGTTGATCCACTCGGGACGTCCGCTGCACCGCCAGCTCGGACAGGCGATGCAAAGCGCTCTGGCGCAGGTCGGGGTGACGGCCGAGATCAAGCTGGTCGAAGGCGGCACGCATTGGTCGACAACCAAGGCGGGCGACTACGAGATGGCGGTTTCCTACGCGTCTAGCGACACGATCGATCCCGATCAGCTCGCCGGCTTCCTGATCGTCAATCCCGAGCGCGCCAATGCCTACCACACGGAATGGAAGAGCGAGCGGGTCAACGAGCTCTACGAAAAGGAGCGCGTCACGGCCGATGGTCCGGAGCGCGGTGGGATGTTCAAGGAGATGATCAAGCTCGCGCATGAGGGCGCGCCGTCGGTCTTCCTGTTCTATCCCGGCACGTCCTACGCCTATCGCAGCAATGTCGAAGGCTTCGAAGTGCTTCCGACCTCCAATTTCCGCCTGGAGGACGTCAAGCTGAAGTGAAGCGCCGGCGGCCCCGCAGGGCCGCCTCTTCTTTCAGAAGCTCATCATGGTCGGTTACATCTTCAAACGGCTGTTCCAGCTGGTGCCGGTGCTGCTTGGCATCACGCTGGCCTGCTTCTTCCTGCTGCGCGCGCTGCCGGGGGATCCGGCAACGCTCTTGCTCGGGGCGCGCGGCGGCCCTGAGGAAGTTGCGCTGCTGAAACAGCGCCTCGGGCTCGATCTGCCGCTCTGGCGGCAATATTGGCTGTTCCTCGGCGATATCGGTTCAGGGACCCTCGGCCGTTCGGTGGTGCACGGCCGCGCGGTCTCGGAACTCGTGCTCGAGCGCCTGCCGGCGACGCTGTGGCTCGTCGCCTATTCAACCATCATTGCCGTCATCCTCACCGTTCCTCTTGCCCTGCTCTCGGCGGTCGAGCGGGACAAGCCGGTGGATGTCCTGATCAAACTCGTCTTCACCATCCTGCTCGCCATCCCCTCATTCTGGCTGGGGCTGGTCCTTGTCGTCATGCTGGCGATCTGGGTGCCACTGTTCCCCACCTCCGGGTACGGGGACGGCTTTCTTTCGCGGCTRCATCATCTGACGCTTCCCGCCCTGGTGATTGCCCTCGCGACGGCATCGCTGACGATCCGCAGCCTGCGCAGCGGCATCCTGAACGTGCTCGGCTCGGATTATGTCACGACGGCCCGGGCCAAGGGTAATGGCACCAACCGCACGATGCGCGTGCACGTCCTGCCGAATGCCCTGATCAGCTCGATCTCGGTGCTCGGCGCACATACGAGCTGGATCATCGGTGGCACGGTCGTGATCGAAACGGTCTTCGCCCTGCCCGGGCTCGGCTCGCTCTTCGTTGAATCGATATTCGCCCGCGACTACCCGATGATCCAGGGGCTGACCATCGTCTTTGCCGTGCTCGTGGTCCTGATCAACCTGGCGACGGATATCGCCTACGCGCTGGCCGACCCGCGCATCAGGCTGGATTGAACCATGACGCGACTGCGCCGCCTCAATCCGACGCTGCTGATCGGCCTCGTGATGCTCGCCCTGCTGAGCCTGTTCGTCGGGCTGGGGCAAGTCTGGACACCGCATGATCCCTTCCTCATCGACTACGGCAATACGTTGCAGCCGCCCTCACTCGGCCACTGGTTCGGCACGGACGATCTCGGGCGCGATGTCGCCTCGCGGGTCATGGCGGGCGGTCTCGTCGATCTGAGGGTGGCACTGATCTGTGTCGCGGCGCCGGCCATGTTGGGCGCGGCGATCGGTGCGCTCTCCGGCTATGTCGGTGGCCGCGTCGATACCGTGATCATGCGTATCACCGACATCTTCTGGGCCTTCCCCTTCCATGTCCTGGTGATCGCCATCGTCGGCGTGCTGGGTCCCGGGGAATTCAACCTCTATCTCGCCTTCCTGCTGGTGAACTGGATCTCGTTTGCCCGCATTGTCCGTGGCGAGGTGCTGGTGCTGCGCGAACTCGAATTCGTGCAGGCAGCGCGCAGTTTCGGCGGTACCGACCGGCACATCGTTGCCAGGCATGTCCTGCCCAACGCCGTGACCCCGGCAATCGTCTATGCAATGGCGGATGTCGTCCTGACGATCCTGGCCGTGACCTCGCTCAGCTTCCTCGGCCTCGGCATCCAGCCGCCGACACCGGAATGGGGGCTGATGATCTCGGACGGCCGCGAGTTCCTGTTCGACGCCTGGTGGATCGCGACCTGCCCGGGTCTCGCCATCATCTATACCGGTGTGACCTTCGCCCTGATCGGCGAGGGGGTCGACACCGCCTTGCGCCCGAAGGGCTGACCTTTTCCTGCGCGGCCGATGCCTGCGCCATGAGGACATCATGAGCTTCTTTCGCGACGATACAGAACTGCAGCGGATCGGCCGCGCCATCGAGGCCCATGCGTCTTCGATCTATTCCGGACGTGGTGTCCCGCTGGACCAGTTCGCCTATGTCCTGCTGCGCCCTCAGCCTGCTGGTGAGAAACCGGTTGGAGCTGCCCGCCATGCCGACTGGCGGAGCTACCCATGCTCTTTGGTCAAGGTCTTTCACCTCGTCGCGGCGCAGGCGGCCCTCACGGAGGGACGGTTGACCGAGCATGAGGAACTCGACCGCGCGATGCGCGACATGATCCTCTGGTCGTCCAATTCGGCAACGAACTACATCATCGACCTGCTCACCGGCACGACCGGCGACACATTGCTGCAGGGGGAGGCCCTGGCCGACTGGTGCGAGCGCCGCCGGGAGATCAACCGCTTCTTCGCCGGCTTGGGCTGGTCCGAGTTGGTCGGCATCAATCTCGACCAGAAGCTGATGGATGATTTGCGCTACGGCCGCKAGAAAATCGGGCTCGATCTCTCTCCCATCGGCCACAACCGCCTGACGCCGATCGCAATGGCGCGTCTGATGTCAGAGATCTTTTATGGCTCCTCGCTGTTGCCGGAAGCTCGCCTGAAGCGGGTGCGCGACCACCTCATTCGCGACCAGGAAAGTCCCGACCGGGCCCGCGGCGCCTATCAACTGCTCGGATATCTCGGCGGCGGCCTGCCGGACGGTTCGCGGATCTGGTCCAAGGCCGGACGGACCCGCTGGCTGGGCGATGCACGCGCCGAATTTCGCCGCCACGACACGATGCGCGCCATCCTGCCTGGCGGCGAGGACTTCATCCTGACCGTCTTCACCCAGGGCGAAGCGATCGGAGAGGATGACGGCTTCCTGCCGGGGATTGGTAAGTTGGTTGCAGCCGAGATAGCCGGGATTTGAACGGAATCTTGATGTGCACGGCGACGACCGGCGGTCGGGCGCAACGGAGCGACAGGACCAGCCGCCTCGACGAGGATCAATTTCTGTAGAAAGCGGGGACAGGCCGGGCTATATCAGGCGTTCCTCTTTCGTTCGCGAGACTTCGCCATGACCCGGCGATCCGGCAGCGCCGACCTTCCGCTCCACCATGGCCGCGTGCCCGCCTGGCTCGGTCGGCGCATGACGCAGCTCGGCGCGGTCATCTGCGCGGCGATCATCCATCATTATGGCCGCGACGAGTTGCTGCGGCGGTTGGCGCATCCATTCTGGTTCCAGTCCTTCGGGGCGGTGATGGGAATGGACTGGCACTCGTCGGGTATCACCACCAGCGTGATAGGCGCGCTCAAGCGTGGGCTGGCTCCGCTGTCGGGCGAGCTGGGCCTGCATGTCTGTGGCGGGCGGGGCCGCCATTCGCGCGAGACACCGGCCGAGCTCGAACAGATTGGAGCGAGGGTCGGGTTCGACGGACAGGCGCTCGCCACCGCGAGCCGGCTGGTCGCCAAGGTCGACAGTGCCGCCGTGCAGGACGGCTTCGACCTCTATCTCCATGGCTTCTTCGTCGGGAATGACGGCCATTGGGTCGTGGTGCAGCAGGGCATGAATGGCGATGGCGGCCTCGCCCGGCGCTATCACTGGCAGTCTGAAGGGCTGGGCAGTTTCGTCGAGGCGCCACATGCCGCCATCGATGGCAAGAACCAGGGCAGCATCATCAATCTGACCGACAGGCGCGCCGCCCTCTCCCGCAACGGCCAGATCGATCTGCTGCGCGACATCGGACCGTCGGGGATCGTGAGGGAATTTGCGGCGCTGGAGCGCGACCGGGCGCCGCCGGTCCTGTCGCCGGCGCAGCTTTCCCTACCTCATCTCGTCATGCCGGCACATCACGAGGTCAGGCCCAAGGACGTGATTGCGCGACGGCTCCATGGTGCGCTCGCCGCAGCCGCCGACAGCGCCCCCGCCGATTTCTCGGAATTGCTGCTCGTGCCCGGCGTCGGCGCCCGCACGGTCCGTTCGCTTGCGATGGTCGCGGAAGTGATCCATGGCGCGCCGTGCCGGTTCGCCGATCCTGCGCGCTTCTCTCTCGCCCATGGCGGCAAGGACAGACAGCCGTTCGCCGTGCCCACCAAGGTCTACGACCAGACGATCGCGGTGCTGAAATCCGCCATCGATCGGGCGAAACTCGGTCAGGACGACAGGCTCGCTGCCATCGCACGTCTGGACCGGGAAAGCCGGCGCCTGGAGCGCGTCGTCTCCGGTCCGACGTTGGATGAGTATGTCACGGAGGAGAGACTGCGGTCCGCCGAGTATGGTGGCCGGAGCGTCTTCGGCTGGGAGCGGTCGGACGGTGAAGCGGCACCCGCGCCGCCTGCGAAGGCGAACCCGGCTTGACCGTCAGCCATGGCGCCAGCGCGTCGCCATCGGCATTCCGCCGACGGCGTCTGGCATGCTGACTGGGGGGAGAACAGGACTGCTCTTCATTCGACCGTCCACTGGCAAATGCGAAACCCTCGCGAGCGCTGGCGCATGTCGAGATGAAGATGGTCCTTGTGGGAACTGTCGGCTCCCGGGCCGAGCACGGTGGCGAACCGTTGGCAGACGCTCTTCTGCACCGCGTCGCGCATTGAGCGGGACAGAGGCTCCTGACCCGCGAATGCCACGGCGCGGCCATCCTGCATCAGCAACCCGCCGACATCGAGAGCGTTGCCGCTCGCATGCTCACTGATCGGCGCACCTGTATCGGCGTTTCGTGACCGGCAGGCATATCCGCCGACCCCTGTCAGCTTCGCAAGCCGGGCGTTCTCCTGCCTCGCCAGCGCAGCGAGATCGTCGCGGATCCAGGCGAGAACCTCGAGCGCAAGAGAGCACCGCACGGTGATCGCGCTGTCCAACTCGATCCTGGAACCGTCGGGCATGGTCAAGCGCTGGAACGTCACCGGATCCTCGATCGCACATTCCCCCGTGCTTGCGCCGTTCTGCGAGGGCAATACGAAACCCCCGCTCTCCTCGAAGGCCCTGATACAGGTCGATGGAACTGCCGGAACACGCTGTTCCAACAAATTCCCGTTTGCAGTGGAGTCAGCCTGCGGGGCCAATCTGCTCGGCCGCGGCGGAGGCAGCGGCGCGAGCACGCGTGCTGGATCCGATTGCGAAACGCCTTGCACTTTTGCCTGGCTGTCGCGCGCCAGCGCCCCGAAGCCGAACATGAACAGAGAAATGGCTAGCGCGATCCCTGCGAGAACTCGCCGTCTCTGGCGACCTGACACCGCCCTCAATCCAGGAATCGCACCGGCACACCCGGGCGCACGAGGTCGGCCAGCTCCTCCGCATCCCAGTTCGTCAATCTCACGCATCCATGCGACGTCGTCTTGCTGACCCGCGAGGGTTCCRGCGTGCCGTGTATGCCGTATGTCGGTTCCGACAAAGCGATCCAGACGGTTCCAACCGGTCCATTGGGTCCGGGCGGAAGGACGAGGGTTTCATCGTTCTTGCCCTGCCGGAAGTTTTTCTCGGGATTGTAGGTGTATCTCGGGTTCCTCGCGATGCGCGTGACCCTGTACTGCCCGCTCAAAGAGGGCGTGTCAGTGCTTCCGATTGTTGCCGGATAGCTGGAAAGGATGGTGTCCCCATCGCCATAAGCGACGACCATGCCCGTACTCTTAACGACATCGACCCGTTTGGCAGCGCCCTTCTGGAGAGAGCGTTCGGAAGAGATGACGTAAATTCCGCGGCCAGCGCTGGTGAAGCGCTGCTCGGGATTAAGCGCCATCAATAGCCCTTCGCTCATGTGAAAGCGCTCGCTGAGCATCTCCTGCGGGCTCGTGTAGGAGAGCCGCTTCATCCTGGCCTGCTTGGCGTAGTCCCGGGGAATGGCGTCGGCGAATTTGTATTCCGTGTCCTTTTCGGACAGCTTGTATTCGACCACGACATCCTGATCGGTATCGCCGCCGAGACCGAGCCACGCGACCTCGTCCAGCTCGTCGCTTTCGCCTAGGTTCTCCTGGCGCCGGAACTGCGCGACCGCCTTGCGAAAGTTCTCGCCATCGACGCCATCGATCACGCCGGGCGAGATGCTGCGCCGGCTGAGCAGGGCCTGAGCCTTCACGATGAAGGGATCGGGCCCGTTCGCCGCCTGACGGATCGGTCGCGCGAATGTCGCCGTGTTGATCTGATCGGGCGTCAAGGCCGACACAGGGGCCGCACCGAGTACGAGCACCATAAGGACCATTACGTGCAGATCGGTGAGCTTCATCGATCGGGGGTTCCGATAAGGTCAAACCCTATACGGCGGAAGCGCCAACATGTTCCCGAGATCTTGACAGGGCACCAGTTCGGCTCAGCCAGTCAGCGTGGCCAAGTCGCCCTTGGGACGCCGGCATGGTCGGCAATCCAACAGCCATTAGACCTCCGACAACCATCACGCAGATGCGCTACCGAAGCGACCTCGCCCAGGGAACCTAACGGCTTCGTGATGCGAGATGTTTGGCATGTTCCGCATTGGATCAGCTTAAGTTCTTGGGGATCGTCATCGGGACATGCCATGAGATTTCGCGCGCTTTTCGCACTTGCCGTTGCCGGGCTGTCCATTTCAGCGCCTCTGGCTTTCCTGGACCAGGCGCGAGCGCAGGAGACTGCGCCGGCGCGGCGGGATCAGGGCCCAGCAGATGCGCAGGCAAATCGGCAGGAGTCTCGCCCTGTCACCGGCCAGGGCGTAGCCCTGCCGCCGCCTTCCGTCACGCGTCACGAATTGACCCTGCCCGGCCGTACGCTGCGCTATACGGCCACGGCCGGCGCGCTGCCGGTCAGTGATCAGTCCGGCCGCAAGCTCGCCGAAATCGCCTATATCGCCTATGTGCTCGACCGTGGTCAGGGCGTCCCCGCCTCGTCGCGCCCGGTCACATTTGCCTTCAACGGCGGACCTGGTGCCGCCTCTGCCTATCTCAATCTCGGCCTGATGGGGCCGAAGCGGCTGCCTTTCGGCCGGCAGGGCGACGCCCCGTCCATGCCGCCCCTCGTCGTCGACAATGCCGATACCTGGCTCGACTTCACCGATCTCGTCTTCATCGACCCGGTGGGCACGGGATTCAGCCGTTTCGCCGCCGGCACCGATGAGGCACGCGGGCTGCTCTGGTCGGTCGAGGGAGACTACAAGTCGCTCTCACGCTTCGTCACCAACTGGCTGCGGCTGACCGACCGCCTCGCTTCGCCGAAATTCCTCGTCGGCGAGAGCTATGGCGGGTTCCGCGCCCCCAAGATCGCCAGCGAGTTGCAGACCGGCGACGGTGTCGGCGTCTCCGGCATCGTGATGCTCTCCCCGGTACTCGACTTCACCTACCAGCGCGACGCCGGCAGCTCGCCGCTTCGCTGGGTGGTGTCGCTCCCGGCGATGGCCGCGGTGAAGCTGGAGCGCGAAGGCAAACTCTCCCACCAGACGCTCGCAGAGGCCGAAAACTATGCTGCCGGCGACTATCTCGCCGATCTCCTGAAGGGGCCACGCGACAGCGACGCGACCAAACGACTGGCCGACAGGGTCTCAGCGCTGACAGGGCTCGACCGAGCTCTCGTGGAGCGCATGGGCGGCAAGGTCGATGCAACCACCTTTCTGCGCGAGCTGGACCGCAACAAGGGGCTTGTCGGCAGTCCTTATGATGGAAACGTCGCGGCCCTCGACCCCGATCCCGAAGCCGCGCGCGGCCGGGCGCCGGACGCCGTGCTGGGCGCGATCACGGCCCCCCTGACGAGCGCAATGCTCAGTCATTATGCGAGCGATCTGAATTGGCGGCCCGAAGGGCGCTACTTTCTTTTGAACGAAGAGGTCAACCGCCGCTGGAGTTATGGCCAGGGTCGCGGCGACCGCGAATCCATCCGCGAGCTCCGCAATGTGCTCGCGCTCGATCCCCGCCTCGAGGTCATCGTCGCACACGGATTCACCGATCTCGTCACGCCCTATTTCGAGACCAAGCTGCTTCTCGATCAACTGCCTGCCTTGGGCGATCCTGCCCGCGTCAAGCTGCAGGTCCTTCCCGGCGGGCACATGTTCTATTCGCGTGACGCCTCGCGCGCGAATTTGCGCGAGGCGGCTCGCACCATGATCGAGGCCCGCCAGGGATTGTGAGGAGGAGCCGGGCCCTCGCGCTGAAGCCCCGCTTTCCCAACTGATCACAGCGAAAGCTGCCACGCCATGTCCAATGACATTGCGGGTGGTCAAGCACGGCGACATATAGGATCCTGCGCCGATTGAGCCGAGACAAGATGTTGAACAACCTAGGTGAATCGGCCGAGAGCAAACTTCGCGCCCGCGAAGCCGAGCTCGCACGCATCCAACGCATCGGTCAGATCGGCGGCCTGGAGGTCGACCTGCGCCACGGTGAATTCAAGAATGTCCGCTCGCCAGAGTATTTGGCCGTCCACGGATTACCGCCGGACGCGATCCATGAAAGCCACGAGGCCTGGGTTGCCCGGATTCATCCCGATGACCGCGCGCGTGTCGTGGGCCATTTCCTCGCCACCGTTAAAAGCCCTGCCACCGAGTACGAAGTCGAGTATCGCATCATCAGGCCAAGTGACGGCCAGACGCGCTGGATCCTCGCTAAGGCCGAAATCACCAGAGACGAGCATGGCGGCGCGGTTCGCCTCGTCGGGGCCCATATCGACATTACAGCAAGGCGCCGCGCCGAAGAGCAGCGTGAGCTGATCGCCCGCGAGCTTTCGCATCGAATCGCCAACATCTTCACCGTTGTGAACAGTCTGGTGCGGATGGCGGCCCGCTTCGAGCCGGCGAGCAAGGGCTTCGCCGAGAAACTGCAGAGCCGGTTCCAGGCCCTGCATCGCGCCCATGCCTTCGTCGTCGACAAGGAGATCGGCGACGGAGGATTGACGCTGCTGCTGTCACGCCTGCTCGACCCTTATCGCGAGGGCCACGCAGATCGCGTGACCATTCAAGGAGAGGATGCTGCGGTCGGCCCGAGTGCAGCGACCGCGCTGGCGCTGATCTTTCATGAGCTGGCGACCAATGCGGTCAAGTATGGTGCGCTGTCCAGCGAAAGCGGGTCCGTGTCGGTTTCCACCGAGGTTCGGCAGGAGCAGCTTTTCATAACCTGGCAAGAGATCGGCGGCCCCGACGTGGTCACGCCTTCCGGACAGCCGGGCTTCGGCAGCGTTCTCGTCGATAGGGCGGCGCAATCTCAGCTTGGCGCCAAGATGCAGTACCTTTGGCTGCCCACCGGTTTGGTCGCAGTGATCGAGGCGGACCTCGCCGATCTGCGTCGCTGATGCGCCATCGACCTCCATGTCATGACCGGCCAGACCCGCAGGGCTCGCGTCGGCCAGAACCGCGTTGCAACGTTCAGGACACCGTTTCAGGCGCCTGAACGCTCAATGGCAGCGCAGGCGTAAAATTCTCCCGGCAGAACTCGGAAACGGCGTGAGGCACGGCTCACGCCGTTGGATCTGCCTTTCGGTCCCGGAAGGCAGCCTCTCCGGCATCCGACACCTCGACCCATTTTTTGTCGGGCGCCGCGTCGGCAACGTAGCTGTCGTGCCAGTTCCACCACTTATAGGTTGGCGTCTGCGGATAGCCTGCGGGAGAGTCCTCCCAGACCTCCTGCCGGCCCAGCGGCGTGATGTCGAGATAGTTCCAGGTGTTCCCCATCTGCTCGTCGCCGCGGTTATTGATGAAATAGGTGCGAAACACCCGATCACCGTCACGGTAGAACACGTTCGTGCCGTGCCATTCGTCCACGCCGAAATCGGCATCGAAACCGTCCGTGAGGGTGAACCAGGGCATTGTCCAGCCCATCCGCTCCTTGAGCCGTACGATATCCGCCTGCGGCGCACGCGAGACGAAGACGAGGGTGGTGTCGCGGGCGTTCAGGTGGGCGAGATGCGCAACCTGGTCGGCCACCATGGAGCAGCCCCGGCAGGCATGGTCCGGCCAGCCAAAAACGCCCGGCTCGAAGAAGGCGCGGTAGACGATCAACTGCCGCCGACCGTCGAACAGGTCGAGCAGGCTGGCTTTGCCCGCAGGCCCCTCGAACGCATACGCACTCGTCACGGCCGTCCACGGCATGCGCCGCCGCTCGGCGGCCAGGGCGTCACGGGCCAGGGTCTGGGCTTTTTCCTTCACGAGCAGTTGCTTGCGGGCTTCCTCCCATGCCAGCGACGGTACGACCGCTGGTGTCCGCATGACCGATTGTCCGCCTTTCCGTCCGCTCTCGGCTGATTGTGTCATGGCCTCTGAAACCTCCTGGTTTAGGCGATCTCCCGCACCTTCAGGACGCAACACGCTTCCATTTGGCGCTCATTGCTCGCCATTGATCGTCAGGCAGTTTGGCACCGCAGATCGGCCAGTGGGAGTAACAAGCGTGGCGATATTCGGACGGAGCCGCTGATCGCAGGCGCGGGGCCTGCGCCACTCAAGGAAGTCGCCGCGATCGGACCCTGCCACTCAGCCCCTTTGAGCGGCAGGACAAACTCCATGCGCCAAAGAATCCGAAGCTGGGTTGAGGGCTCAGATCCGGACTGACACGGATCGAATCAACCGCCTGCAGTCCCGGCGGCGACGAAGCGGTCATGAATCGTCATGCCGGCCAGCATGGCCGCAACGAACAGTACGACCGGCAGAAACCCCATGGAAAGCGCGGCAATCGCCGGACCCGGGCAGAAGCCGGCCATGCCCCAGCCGAGCCCGAACAGAGCAGATCCGAGGATGAGCCGCCGGTCGACCTGGCCGGACACAGGGATATGGAAATGATCGTCGAGGACGGGACGCTTCATTCGCCGCACCAGCGCCATCGCACCGAGCGCAACGGCAAGAGCGCCGCCGAGCACGAAGGCGAGGCTCGGGTCCCAATGACCGCTCCCGATATCCAGGAAGCCGATGACCCGGGCCGGATCGAGCATGCCCGACAGCGCAAGGCCGAAGCCGAACATGGCGCCAGCGACAAGCGCGACGAACAGGCGTGGCAAGCGCTGTGTCATCCGACGAGCCTCATGAGGGTGGCCGCAGCGATTCCGGCTACCAGGAAGGTGACGGTCGCGGCAATCGAACGGCGGGAGAATCGCGCAAGCCCGAGGATGCCGTGGCCCGATGTGCAGCCCGAGCCCATCCGCGTGCCGAAGCCGACCAGCAGCCCCGCAATCAGGATGATCGGCAAGGAGGCCGCGATCGTCACCTGCGGCCAGCGGCCGAAGGCGATGGCGAAGAGAACCGGACCGGCCAGGAGCCCGATCAGGAAAGCGGCGTTGGCCGGCACCTGAGCGCCCTGCGCCAGCCGGCCCACGATGCCGCTGATGCCGGCGATGCGACCGTTGAGAAGCAGCAGAAGCGCCGCAGAGAGCCCGATCAGCATGCCGCCGAAGAGCGAGGGCCAGTAACTCATGGTTGCGGGGCCTCCGGCTCGCAGAAGATGTCATAGAGCGCGCGGATCAGCAGCGCCGCCTTGTCCGCCGTCAGGCGATAGAAGATCTGCTTGCCCTCCCGCCGCGTCTCGACAATTCCCGCCTCCCGCAGCACCGTGAGCTGTTGCGAGAGCGTCGGCTGGTGAATGCCGAGCCGGCTTTCCAGTTCGCCGACGGCGTATTCTCCCTCGGCAAGCATGCAGGCAAGCATCAGCCGCGCCGGGTGGGCCATCGTCTTGAGCAGTCCCGCGACCTCGTCCGCGCGGGCCGCCATATCGACTGGCTTCGTCACCTCGCTCGACAGGGTCACCAGACGGCACCTTCGAGCGCATCGAGCGGGATCTTGAGATAGCGCCGGCCGTTGTCTTCCGGCTCCGGCAGGCGCCCGCCCCGAATATTCACCTGCAGCGCATGCAGGATCAGCTTTGGCATCGGCAATGTCTTGTCGCGTGCCTCGCGCAGCGCGACGTAGCCCACCTCGTCCATCCCCGCGACATGCGGGTTCGCTCGCCTCTGCTCTGCGACCGTACTCTCCCAGCGCGGCTCGCGTCCGCCCGGCCGATAGTCGTGACCGGTGAAGAGCCGGGTCTCGTCAGGCATCGCCAGAATATCCTGGATCGAGGCCCAGAGCGCTGTGGCGCTGCCGCCGGGGAAATCGGCCCGGGCGCTGCCGGAATCCGGCATGAAGAGCGTGTCATGGATGAAGGCGGCATCGCCGATCACATAGGTGATCGAGGCCAGCGTATGGCCGGGCGAAAACAGGACATGCGCATCGATCGAGCCAAGCCTGAAATGGTCGCCATGAGAAAACAGCCGGTCCCATTGCGAACCATCGGTCAGCAGCGCCGGGCAGTTATAGAGCTTCTTCCAAAGCTTCTGCACCTCGACCACATGCGCACCGATGCCGGTCGGCGCCCCGGTCCTCTGCTTCAGATAATGCGCGGCTGAGAAATGGTCGGCATGCGGATGGGTGTCGAGAATCCACGCGACGGTCAGCCCCTGCGCCGCGACATGCGACAGGAGCGCATCGGCGCTCGCCGTGCTGGTCGCCCCGGATTTCTCGTCATAGTCGAGCACCGGGTCGATGATCGCACAGCTCTTCGTCGCAGGATCCGAGACGACATACTGGATGCTGCCGCTGCGCGGCTCGTAGAACCCCTTGACCTCGGRCCGGGCCGGCAGCGCTCGGGCAGCGAGCCAGGCCTGCGCGCCCTTGAGATCGAAGCCGAGCCGCTCGCCGAATGCCCGGACATCCGCCGCCTCGAGGCGCCCGTCGATAACCTCGCCCAGCGCGTGCAGGGTCAACGCGCGCGTTCCGGATTTGCAATGGGCGAAGACCGGTCCGGATGCCGAGGCGACCGCTCTCTGGAATGCCCGCACATTGGCCTCGGTGATGGTCGGCCCGGTGACGGGTATGTGCGCATAGGCAATCCCGGCTTCAGCTGCGGCGGACGCCTCGGCCTCGGTGCCGGGCTGCCCGGCCTCCTCGCCATCGGGCCGGTTGTTGACGACCGTCGCGAAGCCTTCGCCTGCGAGCTGCGCAAACTCGGCAAGCGATGGCTGGCCACCAATGGTGAGCCTGTCGCTGATCCTGACGGTCGGCATGGCGTCGCTCCTCTTGCGGGCCTTCAATATACAATATCATATAATGTATATTGAAGACCCGCAAGAGGCACGTCACGCGGTCAGAGCACCACCACCCTGGAGCCGCCGGCAACGCGATTATACAGGTCGATCACGTCCTGGTTCATCATTCGAATGCAGCCTGACGAGACGGCCTCGCCGATCGTCCAGGGCTCGTTGGTGCCGTGGATGCGGTAGAGCGTGTCCTTGCCGTTCTTGAACAGATAGAGCGCCCGGGCGCCGAGCGGATTGCTCGCGCCACCTGCCATGCCGCCGGCCCATTTCGCATAACGGCCGGGCTCTCGCCGGATCATGTCCGGCGTCGGCGTCCAGCGCGGCCATTGCGCCTTGCGCTCGACGCGCGCCGTCCCGGTGAATTCAAGCCCCTCCTTGCCGACCCCGACGCCATAGCGCAGCGCCTTGCCGCCCTCCTGCACGAGATAGAGGAAGCGTGCCTCGGGATCGACGACGATCGTTCCGGGCTGCTCGCGGGTCCGGTAATCGACGAGCTGGCGCATATAGGCCGGCTTCAGATCCTCAAGCGAAACGGCAGGAACGGAGAAGCGTTCATTGTCGAGCGCCGCATAGCGCTCAGCCGCCAGCGGGTCGACGGTCGGGATGGTATTCGCGATCTGCGGCGGCGGCAGCGATGTCGTCGTGCAGGCGCCGGCCAGAAGCGGAAAGCCGACGGCGGAGAGGACCATCCTGACCGCCTTGCGGCGCGATGGCAGCATCGCCGAGCGAGTCTGCAACCTCATCGTGCCGCCTGCTTTCCGCGTGCATCGGCGACGACCTGCTTGAAGCCCTTGTAGTCGAGCGTCGAGGTCCGGAACGGTCCGACCAGATAGGTTGGCGTGCCCTGCAGGCCCAGCGAATCCGCTTGCGCCAGATTGCGCCGCAGCTGTGCCGTGATCTTCTCTGCATTCGCATCGAGATCGGCCTGCAGGCGGTTCATGTCGACGCCTGCGCCCTTGACCGCCGTCAGGATGGTGTCCTTCGAGCTCAGCCGGCCGGGAAGCCCCATCAGAGCCTTGTGAACGGCCTCGTAGCGCCCCTGATAGCCGGCACCGAGCGCGATCTGCGACGCAAGGACGGAGGATTCGCCCAGGATCGGCCATTCCTTGTAGACAAGGCGGATCTTGCCATCCTCCCTGACGACGCGCGCGAGGTCGGGGGCGGATTTCTTGCAGTAGGGGCAGTTGTAGTCGAGGAAGGCGACGATCGTGACATCGCCCTTCGGGTTCCCGCCAGCCGGCGCTTCCGGATCATTGAGGATGGCTTCGACATCGATGGTTTGGGCCATCGCCATGGGCGAGATGAAGGGCGCAGCGGCCAGCGCGGCCGCAATACGAATGAGGTTTCTGCGATTCATGCTGGGTTCCGCTCAGGCTTCCGGGTCCGGATGGACGAATGAGGTCTGGCACCGCACGGCACGCCGGACGGCATGGCCATGCGCTGCGCAAAGGATGCCCCGGGGTCGGAAATCCACCTTAAGCCAGCCTTAAGCCGCGCCAGCGAGGGAGGGCGTGGCCAATGGAGAGAACCGAAATGCGTATCCTCGTCGTGGAGGATGATCCTGTTCTGTCGGACGGGCTGAAGGTCGGGCTCGGGCTTGCCGGCGCGACGGTGGACCGCGTCGAGACCTGCGCCGAGGCGCTGGCCGCGCTCGCGACCTCCTGTTTTGATGCCGTGGTGCTCGACCTGATGTTGCCGGATGGGTCCGGGCTCGACGTGCTGAAGGAGATGCGGGGCAAGTCCGACCGCACGCCCGTACTCCTCCTGACCGCGCTCGACGAGGTCGCAGACCGGATCCGCGGCCTCGATGCCGGCGCTGACGACTATCTCGGCAAACCCTTCGATCTCGACGAGCTGGCGGCCAGGGTGCGCTCCGTGGCGCGCCGAAATGCCGGTCGAGCCGCGCCCGTCATGGCTGCGGGCGCCATCATGCTCGACCCCGCAACGCTTGCTGCCAGCGTTGCCGGCACGCCCGTCACGCTCTCCCGGCGCGAATTCGCAGTGCTGTCGGCACTCATGGAGCGTCCTGGCGCGGTCCGCTCGAAGGGCGAAATCGAAGACCGGCTCTATGGCTGGCAGGAGGATATCGAGAGCAACGCCGTCGAGGTCCATATCCACAATCTGCGTGCCAAGATCGGCCGCGACGCGATCGAGACCGTGCGCGGCCTCGGCTACCGGATGAGACAGGTGACGAAATGAGGCCTGGGCCATGACCTCCCTGCGCACGCGCCTCTTCGTCATCCTGATTGCCGCCACCGGGCTGATCTGGCTCAGCGCGGTCGCCTGGATCTATCTCGACAGTAGGTCCAAGCTGGAGCATGTGCTCGACACCCGCCTGCAGGAGGCGGCGAAGATGGTGCATTCGCTGGTCGACGCCGGCCGGATGCCGGACACCGCTATCGCCGGACTACCCGGCGCGACGGTCGAGCCGGCATTCTACGAGCGCCAGCTATCCTGCCAGATCTGGTCTCTCGACGGCCGGCTGGTTGCCCGTTCCAGCGGCGCGCCGGGCTCCCAGCTGACCGATCAGGCCGCCGGCTTCTCCGATCGAACGGTCGATGGCGAACGCTGGCGGGTCTACGCGGTCGAAGATGCCCAGAAGGGCATCCGCGTCATGGTCGGCGATCGCATCGGCTTGCGTCATGGGCTGGTCAACGACCTGATCACCGGGCTTCTCGCGCCCGCGCTGCTGATCGCCCCGTTGCTCGGCCTGCTGATCTGGCTCAGCCTCGGCCGGGGCTTGCGCCCGCTCGCGACCATGGCTGCGGAACTCAAGTCCCGTGACGCCGAGGACATGCGTCCCCTCGCGGCGGCCGAAGCCCCCATCGAGGTCAGGCCGCTCGCGCAGGCGCTGAACGGTCTGTTCGACAAGGTTGCGGCCGCCCGCCGCCATGAGCGCGAGATCACGGCCTTCGCCGCCCATGAATTGCGAACCCCGCTGGCTGGTTTGAAGACGCAGGCGCAGATCGCACTGGCCACAACCGACGCATCGATCAGGGAAGGCGCGCTACGCCAGATCCTGATCTCAGTGGACCGGACGGCCCGCCTCGTTCGGCAGCTGCTAACGCTCGCCAAGCTCGAAACGGAACAGCAAGGTCCGGCCTCGGGCCGTGTCCGGGTCAGCGGGCTCCTCGCCGAGATCATCGACAA
Source organism: Allobosea sp. 01N443 (assembly GCF_056399325.1). Taxonomy (NCBI): domain Bacteria; kingdom Pseudomonadati; phylum Pseudomonadota; class Alphaproteobacteria; order Hyphomicrobiales; family Alloboseaceae; genus Allobosea; species Allobosea sp. 01N443. The sequence continues at coordinate 27,550 of NZ_JBFTRC010000045.1, read as the reverse complement.
TGCGGCTCCGGCGGCCGGCATCGACGTCGAAATCGACCCTGGGCTCGCAGCCCTGGATGTGCCAGGCGACCGCGAGAGCCTCGCCCTGGCGCTGCGCAACCTGCACGAAAACGCGATCCAGCATATGCCGGGCGGTGGTGTCGTGTCCTGGCGTCCGACGGCCGATGGTCGCGGCGTCGCGGTATTCGACCAGGGCCCCGGCATCCCCCAGGAGGAACTCGGCCTGGTCAAGCAACGCTTCTACCGCGGTCGCCACAAGAGCCCGACAGGCACAGGGCTCGGCCTGACCATCGTCGAYATCGCCGCCAGGCGCGTCGGAGCGCTGCTCGTCCTGAGCAACCGCACAGACGGYCCGGGATTGCAGGCAGCGCTCCTCTGGAACGACGGTTCGCTGCAGCGCTGAAGCAGCGGCCGGAAGGGTGGATTGCGCTACTCGGGCCGCTGCAAACACAGRTGGTTAGGTCAGTGCTTCGCGAAGACCGTCGTCTCGCCATCTGCCCCGACCAGAAGCGTCTCATACCGGTCCGGCGTCACGCCCTCGACCTCCATGCCGGGAGATCCGACCGGCATGTCGGGCACAGCCAGGCCGATTGCAGCCGGCTTGTCCTGCAGCAGCTTGCGGATGTCCGGGGCCGGCACATGGCCTTCGATGAAATACCCCTCGATGATCGCGGTATGGCAGGACTGGACCTTATCGGGCACGCCGACCAGGCGCTTGCTTGCTGCCATGTCCTTGCTCTCGACGACCTTGGGCGAGAACCCCGCCTGTTCGAGATGCTTGACCCAGGACTTGCAGCAGCCGCAGCTCGGGCTGAGATGGACCTGGATGGACTGGGCCGCCGCCGGAGCAGCGAAGAGCGCGAGCGTCAGCGCGGTAGCAAGGGTTTTCATCGTTCTCTCCAGATAGACATCATGAGCGGGCCGGGTTCGCGGCCGGCAAGGGAAAGCGCCCCGTCCTCAGCGCATCCGCGAATTGCTGTTCGCTGGCAGCCAGCGTCGGCAACGTCACCGTGACCCGGAGGCCTCCTTCCGCCCGGTTGGCGAGCAAGATCTCGCCGCCATGGGCATGAATGACCGCGCGCGCGATCGTCAGCCCGAGTCCGGTACCGCCGGTTTCCCGGCTGCGCGATTCCTCGAGCCGGACGAATGGCTGGAAAGCACGCTCGACCTCCTGCTCGGGAATGCCCGGCCCGTCATCCTCGATGATGAAGCTCAGGCCGGTCGGTGTCTCCGATATGGCGATCGAGACCTGATCGCCATATTTCACCGCGTTACCGATCAGGTTCCAGAAGGCGCGCTTCAAGGCGAGCAGTCGCCCGAGTACGCGGCCATGACCGAGTCCGCTGAGCGTGATCGTTCGCCCCTGATCGATATGGTCGTCGACGATGGTTTCGATCACCGAGACGATATCGAGTGGACGGATCGCCTCGCTGGAGACGCCGCCGCGCAGGAATTCGAGCGTCGAATCGATCATCGCCTCCATTTCGGAGAGGTCGGCATCGACCAGATCGCGCGTCGCATCGTCCTCCATCAGCTCCGAGCGCAGCCGCAGACGCGTGATCGGCGTGCGCAGGTCATGCGAGACCGCCGCCAGCGCCTGCATGCGCTCGGCGACGAGGCGCTGGATGCGCTCGCCCATGGTGTTGAAGGCGCGCGCCGCCCGGCGCACCTCAGCGGGGCCGACCTCGCTGAGCGGTGTCGGGGCCTGGTCGAGGCTGAAGCGCTCGGCTGCCAGCGCCAGGTCGCGCAGCGGCCGCGTCGCCCAGCGCAGCAGCAGCACGCCGATGACGATGATCGCCACGCCGAAACAGATCATGATCGCCAGCACGTTCCAGTCGGCATGCTGCGCGGCCCCGAGCGTCGTCGAGGAGAAATTGACCCAGGAGCCGTCGTCCAGCCTGACCGAGACCAGCATCATATGGCGATCGGCATCTCCCTCTCCGGCGCCTGGGGCCCCGCCATCGGCATAGCCCAGGCGAAACGATTCCGATGCGAGCTCAGGCGCGAGTTCCATCAGCCGTGCCGCCATCGCCTGCGTGCGTTCGGTTTTCGGCGCAGTACCGAGGACGAGGCTGACATTGCTCCAGTGCACCTCCAGGCTCGCGCTCGACAGATCATGGGCGACGCGATCGCGCTCTGCATCGTGCACGTTGCCGGCGATCGCGCGCTTGATCGTGACAATGCGCTCCGCCAGCGCCTTGTCGCGCTGCACATTGGCCATGCTGTCGACACTGACGCGATAGGCCCAGTAGCCGGCGAAATGGAAAGCGAGCAGCGCCGCGACGAGGATCAGGATGGCGCGGCCCGCAACCGTGTCGGGCCAGCGCGGACGGAGGGACCTGCTCATGCCGGCTCACCCTCGCGCGCCTGCACGGTCGGCGTGAACATGTAGCCCGAGCCTCGGATGGTCTTGATCAGCTGGCTGCCATTCGTATCCGCCTCGAGCTTGCGGCGCAGGCGGCTGATCTGGACATCGATCGTCCTGTCGAAAGGGTCGTCACTGCTGCGCGTCTTGGCAAACTGCATCAGCGCCTCTCGCGAGAGCACCCTGTTGGCGTGTTCGGCAAAGGCAAGCAGCAGGTCGAACTCGCCAGTCGAAAGATCGACCAGCGTTCCCGACGGCGACAGCAATTCCCGGCGGCGCAGATCCATCGTCCAGCCATCGAAGCCTATCTGCTCGCTGGCGCGATCACTCGGCTCGCCCCGGCGGATGCGCGTGCGCCGCAGCACGGCCCGAACCCGCGCCAGCAGCTCGCGTGGACTGAACGGCTTGGTCACATAGTCATCTGCGCCGACCTCGAGCCCCTGTATGCGGTCGCTCTCCTCGCTGCGGGCCGTCAGCATCACGATCGGCACCGGCGAGATCGCGCGGATATCGCGGCAGAGTTCAATCCCCGAACGGCCCGGCAGCATCAGGTCGAGAATGACGAGGTCGATCTCGCTGCGTTTGAGGATGTCGAACATCGCATCGCCATCGGCGGCGCCGCTGACCTGATAGCTATGCCGCTGCAGGAAGCGCGCGACCAGCAGGCGGATCTGCGGGTCGTCGTCGACCACCAGCACATGGCCGTGATCCTCGGCCTGAACGCTTGCAGGGAATGGGTTCAACTTCGGACTTCCGACTGGACGGGCGAGGAGTGATCGGTACGCGGCTCAAGGGTCAAGATAACGCCTGCTTGCGCCAAATGCGCGGATCGCTTCGCAACAATTTGTAACGGACGCGGCCGGAGCGCCGTTGCTAGTCAGACGTCACCACGCCGCTGGAGACGCCGAATCGCAATGATTGCAAGACCACTCCTCCTCGCAACCCTTGCGATCGTGCTCGGCGCCTGCGCCGGCAAACCGCTGCCTGACTATCTCGCACGTCCGGCCGATCCGAACGTGAACGTCCCCGCCCCTGCCTATCAGAGCGTCACTGCCGGCAGCACCGTGCTGCGCCCGGCCGAGCCGAAGGACTGGCGTGAACTCAATCGGCGCGTTGGACCGCAGCCATGACCGAAGGACCGATCACTGTGGCCACGCCTGCGTCCATCCCTTTCCGGTCGATCATGCGCTTCCCGTCTGTTTCCCGCCTCGCCCTTGTCGCCGGCATGGCCGCGCTCCTTGGCGGTTGCGCGACCTTCTCCGCCGATGGCGGCATCGGCCCGGCGCAGAATCTCGCCTTCAGCGAGCTGAAGAAGGACGTGGTCAAGATCAATGATGCCGGGGTGGCGATCAGCGCCAAGGCTCGCGTCGACCAGCTGCTGAGGAAACCGCTGACGGCCGATTCCGCGGTGCAGATCGCGCTGCTTAACAATCGCGGCCTGCAAGCCGCCTTCAATGATCTCGGCATTGCCGAGGCGCAGATGGTCGCGGCGAGCCTGCCGCCCAATCCCCGCTTTGGCATCTCCAAGCTTTCAGGACGATTTGAACTGGAGATCGAGCGCCAGGTCGCAGGCAGCCTCTTCGCGCTTGCGACATTACCGGCGCGCGCCGCAATCGCCCGCGAGACATTCCAGACCGCCCAGTTGCGCGCCGCCGAATCCGTGCTGAAGCTGGCAGCCGAAACGCGCCGGCAGTATTACCGGGCCGTCGCCGCCAATGCGCAGGTCGGCTTCTTCGAGCAGGCCAAGAACTCCACCGACGCCGCCTCCGAGCTGTTCAAGCGGCTCGGCGAGTCCGGCGGCATCAACAAGCTCGATCAGGCCCGCGAATTCGCCTTCGACGCCGAGCTCGGCGCCCAGCTCGGCCAGGCACGCCTGCTGCAGCGCCAGGAGCGCGAACGCCTCGTGCGGCTGCTTGGCCTGTGGGGCGACGAGCTGAAGTTCCAGATCCCCGCCAATCTTGCGCCCCTTCCGCAAATCCAGAGTGCCAAGGCGATCGAAGCCGAGGCCTTGCGCAAGCGGATCGATCTGCAGATCGCCCGCGGCGATCTCGACGCGCTGGCGAAGTCGCTGGGCCTCACCAACGCAACCCGCTTCGTCAACGACGTCGATCTGCTCGGCCGGCGCACCTATGACCGTGGGCGCAGGGCCCTGGCCGATGGTGACGTCGAGCGGGAGTCGAAGCGCAGCACCACGCTCGAACTCGAGATCGAGATCCCGATCTATGATTTCGGACAGTCGCGCGTGGTCCGGGCCGAGCAGAACTATATGCAGGCCGCCAACAAGCTTGCCGAGAAGGCCGTCAATATCCGCTCGGAAGCGCGCGAAGCCTATACCAGCTATCGCGCCACCTATGACATCGCCCGGCAATACCAGAACAACGTCCTGCCGCTGCGCAAGATCATCCAGGACGAGTCGCTGCTGCACTATAACGGCATGCTCGTCGATGTGACGCAGCTCATCACCGATGCGCGCGGGCGCATCCTGTCGAATGTCGCCGCGATCAATGCGCGCCGCGATTTCTGGATCGCCCATACCGACCTCAAGCACGTCGTGATCGGCGGTGGCGGCACCGGTGGCGGTGGAGCGACCGCCGCCGCGAGCACCGGTGGCGACGGCGGCGGCGCAGGCCATTAGCGAGCAAGGAACGACACCATGACCATGTCACGCAGAGGCTTCATCGGCTCGTCCGGCCTCGTCCTTGCCGGTGCGACAGCCGTCTCCGGCCGCACCGCCTTCGCTTCGGTCCCCGAGGCGCCGACCATGACGGACGCCTCGACCCAGGCACCACTGGTTCCAACCAGCGGGCCGGATTACCAGCCGGTCGCCACTTTGAACGGCTGGACCCTGCCCTGGCGGATGAACGGCGACTGGAAGGAGTTCCATCTCGTCGCCGAACCGGTCGAGCGCGAGCTCGCGCCGGGCATGAAGGCCTATCTCTGGGGCTATAACGGCCAGTCGCCGGGCCCCACCATCGAGGCGGTGGAGGGCGACAAGGTCCGCATCTTCGTCACCAACAAGCTGCCCGAGAACACGACGATCCATTGGCATGGCCAGCGCCTGCCCAACGGCATGGATGGCGTCGGCGGGCTGAACCAGCCGCATATCCCGCCCGGCAAGACCTATGTCTACGAGTTCCTGCTGCGGCGCTCCGGCACCTACATGTACCACCCCCATTCGGACGAAATGGTCCAGATGGCGATGGGCATGATGGGCTTCTTCGTCGTTCATCCCAAGGACCCGGCCTTCCGCCGCGTCGCCCGTGATTTCGTCTTCCCCATGAATGCCATGGGCCACTCGGTGAAAACCTATATCGGCGTCGGCAAGAAGGACATTGCCAAGCGGATCGCCAAGATCGCGCCGGGCTATATGCCGATGGGCTCCAACGGCATGGGCGAGATGGGCGCGATGGAAATGCCCCTGCCGAACAACACTCTGCCGATGATGACGGGTTTTGCGCAGTTCGGCCCGGTTGAAATGGGCGGCATGTTCTCGGTCGTGAAGGTCCGCGAGGGCCTCGCCAAGAACGACTACAAGGACCCCGGCTGGTTCAAGCACCCGGAAGGTACCGTCGCCTACGAATACAAGGGCGCCAAGCTGACCGAGGCACCCCGTGCGACTGCGCCCGACAGCGGCGGGCAATCAGCCGACTGGCGCGTGAAGGATCCGCGCAAACCCCGACTCGGCCCGGATGGCAAGCCGGTGCCCGCGGCCAAGGCCGGCGGCCATTCCAACCACTGAGCGTCCATCGACACCCCTTCGGGAGAGGAACCATGTCAAAGCACTTCACGAAACTCGGCTTGGCGGCGGTGGCCGTCATGTTCTCCGCCGCGGCAGCGCTGGCCGGTCCTGGCGGAGCCGGGCACGGCCATGGCGACGAGACCGCCTATGGCAAGCCGGGCGATCCCAAGAAGCCGGCCCGGCTGATCCAGATCGCCATGGCCGAGCGTGAGGGCAAGATGCAGTTCATCCCGGACAGGATCGAGGTCCGGCGCGGTGAACAGATCCGCTTCCAGCTGCGCAACAATGGCGAGCTCGATCACGAGTTGGTCGTGGCGACGCTCGAGGAGAACCTCAAGCACGCCGTCGAGATGCAGAAGAACCCCGACATGGAGCATGACGATCCGAACGCCAAGCGCCTCTCCCCCAAGAAGACCGGGGAGATCGTCTGGCAGTTCACCAAGGCCGGGCAGTTCGATTTCTCGTGCCTGATCCCCGGCCACCGCGAAGCCGGAATGACCGGCACCATCACCGTCAAGTGACCGCGGCAACCCTCACATCACGATGGAGACCATGATGCGCAGACTTCTCACGATCGCACTTGTCAGCGGCAGCCTTGCTGGCGCGGCCCTGGCGCAGGACGCAGCTCCGGTGAGCGCGACGGTCAAGAAGGTCGATATGGCCCAGGGCAAGATCACGCTTGATCACGGCCCGATCAAGAACCTCGACATGGACGGCATGACGATGGTGTTCAAGGCCGCCGACCCGGCCATGCTCAAGGAGTTGAAGGCCGGCGAAAAGGTCAAGTTCACCGCCGAGCGCGTCAACGGTCAGATCACCGTCACCTCGCTGCAGAAGGCGAAGTAAGCGCAGCGGTGGCCCGCATCTCGGCGGGCGGCGGGCGCGATCGGTTCTTCGCGGCACTCGCTGCCCTCGTCTTATCCGCTCCATCCCCTGGCGCCGCAAGCGACGGTGACCTGCAACGCGCCCTGCTCGAATCCGGTTGTGCCAACGCCAAGGTCATCAGGCTGCCCGATCAGGGCAAGATCGTCATCTACCGGGCGAACTGCCTCAGTACCGAGCATAAGGTGATCGAACTGGTCTGCATCGCTGGTCGTTGCACAGCAAGCAGCCCCTCGTCGGAGGACGAGCGAGACAGGTAGCCAATGAGCCCCTTGCCGACGGTCCGCGCAGGGGAAAGCGCACAATGGAAAGAAGGCCGGCAGCGCAATCATCGCTGCCGGCCTTCCTTTTGGCTTCAAGCGGCGTTCACAGGTCCTGCGGCATCGGCCTTGCCGGATGCTTCGGCGCCCGCAGCGAGGCGACGATGGTCCAGGCAATGATCCCGACCGTCACCGCCGCAAGCACCGCCGCGATCGGTCGATTGACCAGGCCGATCAGGCTGCCGTCGGACTTGATCATCGAGTTGATGAAATACTCCTCCAGCAGCGGGCCGAGCACCACGCCGAGGATGACCGGCGCAACCGGAAAGCCGTTCTCCTCGAGCACGAAGGCAAGGGCACCGAAGGCCAGCATCAGCCCGACATCGAAGAGCGAGTTGTTGATCGCGTAGGAGCCGACGATGGCGAAGAGCAGGATGATCGGCATCAGGATCTTGCGGGGCACATGCAGCACCCGCGAGGCCACCTTGATGATCGCCCAGCCGAGCGGCAGCATCAGCAGGTTGGCGATGACGAAGACGAGAAACAGCGCGTAGACGTTCTCGGGATTGTTGACGAAGATCGTCGGCCCCGGCGCCATGTTCTTCATCATCAGGACACCGATGGCGATCGCGGTGATCGAGTCGCCGGGAATGCCGAAGACGAGAGCCGGAATCCAGGCGCCCGCAAGCGAGCTGTTATTGGAGGCTCCTGCCTCGATCAGCCCTTCGGGGTGACCCGTGCCGAATTTCTCGGGCGTCTTCGAGAAGCGCTTGCTCATCGCATAGGACATCCAGGCCGCCATGTCGGCGCCGCTGCCCGGCTGGATACCGACGACGGTCCCGAGCGCGCTGCCGCGAACAAGCTGCCACGGGTATTGCTTGGTCAGCCGCCACATATTGGCGAAGATCGGCCCCRTCTTCTTGATGACGATCTGCGGCGCGCTTCCGTCCGAGATCATGTGGCGCATCACCTCCGAGCAGGCGAACATGCCGACCATCATCGGGATCAGCGAGACACCGCCGAGCATCTCGGTGTTGTCGAAGGTGAAGCGCGGCTGGCCGGCCGGATTGTTCATGCCGACAAGCGAGATCATCAGGCCGATCAGCAATGCGATACAGGCCTTGAGCGGCGTCGAAGAGCCAATGAAGACTGCCCCGCCGAGACCGAGCATCACGATCCAGAAGAACTCGACCGAGCCGAAGCCAAGCGCGAAATCGGCGATGGCCGGGGACGCCGCCATCATCACCGCGGTTCCGAACAGGCCACCGAGAACCGAGAACCAGAGCCCGATGCCGAGCGCCAGCTCAGGCTCGCCCCGCAGCGTCATCTGGTAGGAATCGTCGACATAGGCCGCCGAGGCCGGCGTGCCGGGAATGCGCAGCAGGCAGCCCGGAATATCGCCGGAAAAGATTGCCATCGTACTGGTCGTGACGATCGCGGCGATGGCCGGGACGGGCGGCATGAAGAAGGTCAGCGGCACCAGAAGCGCTGTCGCCATCGTGGCGGACAGGCCGGGAATGCATCCGACAATGAGGCCGTAAATGGCCGAGGCGGTGATGACAGCGAGCACATAGGGATCGAGCACCATCCCCAGCGCGGTGACATAGGCATCGAGCCTGGCAGCCTCACCAGCGGATCGGTTCGAGGGGCCCCCACGGCAGCTGCACGCCGAGACCGAGATAGAAGATCGAATGCATCGCAAGCGCCGCGAGCAGGGAGAGCGCGAGGGCCGGGCCCGGCCGGACCCCACCCGCCATGAACAGCACGACGAGGATCAGCGGTGCCGTGATGAGGAAGCCCAATACCTCCGAGAACCAGAGGTAGAACAGCACTACAGCCGGCACGAGCGCGAGCTTCATCAACGCCGCAGGGCTGCGTGCCCAGTCGGCCAGGGCCAGCATCGGGCCGCGGTCGACCGCGCGAGCGCCATTGACCCCGAGGATCGCAGCGCAAAGCGCCAGCAATCCGGACAGGATCAGCGGGAAGGCCGAGGGGCCCAGCGGTTGCTGCGAAGGGTTCGGCAGATGCCAGGACGCCGTCGCGACGAGCGCGGCCAGCCCGAGGAACACCAGCCCGGCGAAGAGATCGTTGAATTTCATGGAGACCTGCCCGGCGCGAAGGACACGATGGGGTGGACGCGGCGCGGGCAAGCCAGCGCCGCGTCATGCTCCGGCGCGGGGCCGGGCTGGATTGGGCTGGCGCTACTGGCGCAGGCGCAGGCCGAGCGCGCCCATGATCTCGCCATTGCGCTTGTGCTGCTCGACGAGGAAGCTGCCGAAGGCCGGCCCCTTGGCGAAGGCATAGCCAAAGCCGCGCTCGGCCAGGAAGCTCTTGTAGCTGTCGGAATTCGCCACCTTGTCGGTCGCCTCGACAAGACGTGCCGTGACTTCGGCCGGCAGATTGGCGGGAGCCGCAAGGCCGCGCCAGGTACCACCCTCATAGTCCTTGCCGATCGCGTCCTTGACCGTCGGCACCGACGGGAAGGCCGAGATCTTCTCCTTCGAAAGCACGGCCAGCGACTTGACGCGGCCGGCATCGATCATCGGCTTGCCCTCGGGCAGCGATGACGGAACGATCTGCACGCCGCCGGAAGCCAGCTCCTGGAAACCAGGCGCCGCACCCTGGCTCGGCACGACGACGACGCTCTTCGGGTCGATGCCCTCGAGCTGCAGCAGCCCGGCAAAAGCGAGGTGATAGGCGGCTCCTGCCGCCATGCCCGACATCTTGAAATGGCCGACCGGCTGCTTGCGGATGTCGTCCAGCGCCGCGCGCAGATTGGCCCAGGGGCTGTTGGACGCGACGTTGAACGCGGCGGAATCGAAGTTCACCAGCGCCAGCGGCGTCAGCTTCTCATAGGTGAAGGGTGCGGTGTTCGACCAGTAGAAGGTCGTCACCTCGGCGGTGGCCAGACCGATCGTGTAACCGTCCGGCTTGGCATTGACGATCTCGGTATGGCCGACGACGCCGCCGCCACCGGTGCGGTTGACGACATTGACCGGCTTGCCGAGCTCCTTCTCCAGCCCCGCCGCAAGGATGCGGGCAACCGCATCGGTGCCGCCGCCGGCGGCCCAGGGCACGATCAGGGTGACTGGCCGCTCCGGCCAGGCGGCGGACGCGGAAAGGCTCGTCGCCGTCATCGCTGCGGCGAGCATCAGGCTCTTGAATGTCATGGCGTTTCTCCAAGGGTGGATTTCTTGAGATCCGGCGGCGTTATTGCGCCGTCCGAGAGCAGGTGCCCGTAGGTGTAACCAAGCAGGACTTCCATGGCTTCGCGCGCCTGTTTTGCGTCGCGGGCCTCGATCGCACGCGCAACGGCGGCATGGTTCGGCAGGTTGCCGGTGAAGACGCCCACGGTGATGTCGAAGATGGCGCTCAGGATCGCATCGATTGCGCCGCGAAAGCTGCGCAGCACCGGGTTATGCGTCGCCTCGAGAATCGCGAGGTGAAAGGCCTTGTCCGCCGCAATCGCTGCCTGCGGGTCGAACTGGCCGTCGTCCATCGCCGCAAGCGCGGCATTGATCCGCCAGACATCCTCAGGCGTTGCGCGCTGCGCCGCGAGGGCAGCCGCTGCCGGCTCGATGATCGCGCGGGTTTCCTCCAATGCGAGCAACAGGCTGCGGTCGAGCCCCCCGCTGTTCCGCACCCATCCCAGGACATCGCTGTCGAGCAGCATCCAGTCCTGGGCCGGACGAACATGCGTGCCGTGGCGCGGGCGGACGCTCACCAACCCCTTCGCGGTCAGCGTCTTCATCGCCTCGCGGACGACGCTGCGGCCAACCCGGTAATGCGCCTCCAGTTCGTGCTCGGGAGGCAGTACCGCCCCCGGCGCGATCTCGCCGCGCACGATCGCAGCGCCGAGCGCGGAGACCATCGCGCCGATCTTTCCGGGCTTCGCGCCTTTCCGCATGCCATGAGCCTGGGACATTCGACCCTCCATTTTCATGAAATTGCCACGCTCGGGTTTCGCTTGCAACCATTCATCTGATGTTTAACATCTGATCTTCGAAACGACACGCTACCGTGAGGATATGAGATGGGCTTCGCGCCGCCTTTCGCCGGCATTCATGCCATGGTCTACGCCTTGTTCGACGAGCAGGAGAGGCTTGACCGGGCAGCGATGCGCCGCCAGACGGAGCTCTGCCTTGCGCTGGGCGTGCACGGCATTGCCGCGCTCGGCCTCGCCACCGAAGTGTCCAAACTGACCCAGTCCGAGCGCCTGGCGCTAATGGAATGGGTTTCCGAGGACACTGCCGGACGCGTGCCGCTCGCCTTCACGATCTACGGTTCGTCCGTCGCGGAACAGATCGAGCAGGTCAGGGCAGCCGAGACTGCGAAGGCCGACTGGGTCATCCTGCAGCCGCCGATGGTCGGCAGTTTTGGAGCGGCTGAATATATCCGCTTCTTCGGCCGGGTCGCTGACGCGACCTCCCTGCCCGTCGCGATCCAGAATGCACCAGCCTATATGGGGCGCGGCCTCTCGGCCGAAGACATCCGCGAACTGGTGTCGCGCCATCCGAATATCAGCCTGATCAAGGGTGAAGGCCCAGCCGTGGACATTCGGCAGCTGATCACGACCACGGAAGGGCGGCTTCCCGTCTTCAACGGTCGCGGCGGCCTCGAACTGGTCGACAACCTGCGCGCCGGCTGTGCGGGCATGATCCTGGCCCCCGACACGATCGATCACGCGCTACGCGCCTATAACCACTTCATGGCTGGAGACGAGCCCAGCGCGGAGGCCGCCTATCGCGACGTCTCGCCTGCAATCGTCTTCATCATGCAGTCGATCGAGAGCCTGCTCTGCTACGGCAAGCGCCTCTTCGGCGAGCGCGCCGGTCTTGCCATTCACGACCGGTCCCCCGCTCTGCGCCCGACGGAATTCGGTTTGGAACTCGTGCGGCGGCACGCCGCGCAGCTCGGCCCCTACAGCGCTGCGGCCTAAGGCAGCGGTCCCAACAGTGGATCGCGGCTTTAGGGAAAGCCGCTGCAAACACAACACGTTGGATCATCGGCCTGGATACCATCCGGTCTGATGATCGAGCGTCATGATCGGGCCCGGACGGAAGTCGGACCGCCAGCCTTGCCCCGCGTTTCAGGCCAGCGTTGCGCTCCGCGATCGCAGCCTTCCGGCAGGCTTGTGATTTGACAATTCGGGCAGCGAGCCTAAGTCATGAGACATGATGGCGCGCTTCTCCAATTTCCGTCGCGGCCTGCACCGGGCAGGTAACCTGATCGCGGGCAACTAGCCCCGGATTCGTCGCGCCGCGCGCCTCGGGTTCGGGGCGGTCGGCGTTCCGGCGCCGAATCGGCATCATTCCGGACTTAAGGTCGACGCGGGCAACGCCCCGCACATCCACCATCAGCGCAAGCGACGAAAGCGTCTGCCGAAGGCAGAGAGCCCCCCCGACGCCATTGTCCGGCATCGTGCAAGCTCGCCTGCGCGCAATCTTCCACTGCTACGCGCTGCCCACGGGTGCGCAATCATTCAGGACGACGTTCACATGACCAACCGGACCTCCGGCGGGGCAAAGCCCCGTATCACCTTGACCGCAATCGATCACGAGAAGCTCACCCAGCTCGCGATTGCCGCGACCAACACCTTTCCCGATGTCGCAGCGGAACTCGCCGACGAAGTGGCGCGCGCCCGCGTTCTCGCCAAGGGGCGCCAGCTCGCCGACGCCGTGCGCATGGGCAGCGAAGTGCTGTTCCAGGACGAGGTCACGGGCAAGACCACCACCGTGACCCTGGTCTATCCGCCCGAGGCCKACATCGCCCAGGGCAAGATCTCGATCCTGACCCCGATCGGGACCGCTCTGATCGGCCTCTCGGTCGGCCAATCCATCAACTGGACGACGCGCAGCGGCGACGTGAAGCGTCTGACGGTTCAGGCCGTCCGCGATCCAGCCGATGGCGCGCCCCAACCGGCCTGATTGCGGCGGGCGACAGCGAGCCCTCAGGAGCGGGCGAGAACGTCGGCGAGCGAAGGCCTCGCATGACCGTCTCGCCCCGCCACCGCCGGCGCGGCGAGCATGGCGTTGAGGACGGCCTCCTGGGTCGCCTCGGCGGCCGCGCGAAACGGCAGATCGATTCGATTCTCGTTGAGCACGACCATCGGCGCGAGATCGGCGCGTTCATGATGGCTGATGCGGCCGGCCGTGCTGAAGGCCAGCGCGATATCGCCGCTGCCATTGCCCCAGAATGCGCCGAGCCGCGCCAGCCCCGCACCGCACCGCCTGGCAACGCGCGTCAGCTGCCGCGATTCCATCGGGATATCGGTCGCCACCACGATGATGACGGACCCACGCTCGGGCGCGGCCGCGTGCGGCATGGCGGGCGGAACGGGCCGGCGGCCATCAGGCAGAACCAGATCTCCCGCATTGCCAAAATTGGCCTGAACCAGCACGCCGAGCGTATAATCCCTGCCGTCCAGCCTGAGCAGGCGCGAGGCCGTGCCGATGCCGCCCTTGAAACCAAAGGCGCTCATGCCGGTCCCGCCGCCGACGGCGCCCTCCTCGACCGGGCCTGCCATAGCAGCATCAAGTGCCGCGAAGGCGTCGCTCTCGCTCAGAACGCGCGCCCGAATGTCTGAGAGAAAACCGTCATTGCACTCGAGCACGACCGGATTGACCGTTCCGGTCGTCCGGCCAATGTCGGGATTGGCCGCGAGCGCGCGCGTGACGAGGGCATTGAAGCCAGTTCCGACCGACAATGTGTTTCCCAGCAGAAGCGGGGTTTCGATCTGGCCGAGTTCGGAGACCTGCACCAGCCCGGCACTCTTGCCAAAGCCGTTGATGACATCGACACCGGCGCGCAGCTTCTCGCGGAACAGATCGTCGCCATGGGGCAGGATGGCCGTGAACCCGGTCTGGATATCCCCGTCGCGAATGGTCCTGTGGCCGACACGGACGCCGGCAACATCGGTAATCGCATTGAGCGGGCCGGGCGGCAGCGAGCCGCAGATCAAACCAAGGGAACGGGCGCGGGCAGGCATGGGCGGCAATCCGGCTGGCTGACGATGCTCCCGGCTATAGCGCAAACCCCGGCATCCGCCAGCACTGGAACGCAGCTCCGTTCCCGCGATCAGGGGGACCGGGCGAGAGCGATCGCATCGGCCACTTCCTCGTAGCGATCGGTTAGGGTCGCGGTCGCGACGCGGATATGGGCACTGGGCAGGACCGAGAACTTGCTGCCGGGATTGACCGCGATGTTGCGCGCGGCGAGCGTCACCATCGCGAAGGGCTCCGAGATGATCGGAACCCACAGGCAAAGGCCGCTTCCGGGCGCGGTGTGGATGCCGCGCGCGGCCAGCGCCGCAGCGAGCCTGTCGCGCCGCTGCTTGTAGATGATGCGAGCCTTCGCCACGATATCCCGACTCGCCTCGTCACGCAGCAGCCAGGAGGTTGCGCCCTGGAGCAGGCGGCTCGTCCAGCCCGCGCTGAAGGCCCGATAGGACTGGACCTGTTCGACGATCGCAGCCGAACTCGACAGCACCGCGAGCCGCAGATCGGGCCCGAGGGTCTTCGAATAAGAGACGATATGGATGGTGCGCTCCGGAAAGCGCACGCCGAGTGACGCGGGCGGTGCCTCCGAGATGTCGGCCACGCCGTCATCCTCGATGATCAGCGCATCGCTCTCAGCAAGGATGTCGCCGATCAGCGCGAGCCGTTCAGCACTGACCGTCTGCCCCGTAACCGAGTGCAGTCTTGGCTGGAACACGAATGCAGCAAGCCGCTCCTGCGCCGCGGCGCGGAGCGAGGCCGGCAGGGGGCCGTGCTCGTCGCAGGCCACAGGCACGATCCTGACGCCAAGATCCTCGAGGATGTCGAGCAGCCGCATGGCCGTCGGATGCTCGATCGCGACGGCCGAGCCCGGCGCCACAAGGGCCCGCAGGGTATTGTAGACGGCATTGTAGCCGCCATTGGTGGCGAGGAATGCTTCCGGCCGATAGGGCCAGCGCGCTTCGGCCGCCTCGCGCAGTTCCGGTACGACCCGGCTCCGTAGGTGCCGTTGCGCCCCCGGCCGCGAATGATCTTCTGGCGGCGCAATTCGCTCCAGGCCTCGGAGATCGTCGCCGGACTGACCTTCATTTCGTAGGCGATGTCGCGGATCGCCGGCAGCCGCGCCCCGACAGGCAGCGCCCCCGCCCTGATCAGCGCGCTGGTCTCCAGGGCGATGCCCCGGATGCTGCGATCAACGATCGTTCTTGCGAGCCAGTCGGCGCTGATCGAGCTGTTCATCTGCCGGCCATTTAATGTTCAATAACATAATAACATTTGCGCAGTTATTTTTGAACATTTAGCACTTGGCCTGTCGAGAGCTTTTCAGAGTTGCCAACATGGCTGTGACGCTGCGCCTTGCACTCCGCGATTGGGACTATATGACCCCGCTCGTTCTTGGCGACGTCTCCTCGCCCCGGCTGAAGATCCAGGTCGATCGCGTCGGCACACTGGTCGGCGATCTGGCCACCGACGAAGCTTACGATGCCGCAGAGCTGTCATTCAGCCGCTATGCCCAGCTGCGCCATGACGGCAACGACACGATCGTCGGCATGCCGAACTTCATCATGCGCGGCTTTCGTCATCGCTGCATCGTGACGACCAAGGACAGCTCGATCCGCACGCTCGCCGACCTTGCCGGCAAGAAGATCGGCGTCACAGGCTGGCGCGATTCCGGCAACACCTGGACCCGCGCCGCCGTGCGCCGCGAAGGCGTCGGCGTCGAGGACGCTATGTGGTATGCCGGGCGCCTGACCGAGGCTCACCCGATCACCGACCGCCTCGACGGCTTCGGTCGTCCCGGTCGGATCGAGGCTGCTCCGGGTGAGCGCCCGATGGTGGATCTCCTGCGGGATGGCGGGCTCGATGCCGTCTTCACTCCCTTCATGCCCAAGGGCTTCTTCGATCCGGCCTCGCCGTTCCGTCAGGTGCTCGAGGATTTCCGGGCGGCGGAGACCACCTATTTCCACGAGGTCGGCTACATCCCGGGCATGCACCTGATCGGCTTCAAAGCCGAATTCGTCCGCGACCACCCCTGGATCATGGACGAGCTCAGTGCGTTGATCGACGAGTCGCAGCGGCTCTGGCTCGAGAAGCGCGAGAAATACGCCGATACGACACCCTGGATGTTCGACGAGCTGCGCCGTTGCGCCCGCGATCTGCCCTCTTCGTGGAGCGCGAGCGGTTTCGCCGAGAACGAAGTCATGATCGCCGATTTCGCGACCGAGCTCCATGAGCAGAAGATCCTGCCGCGCCTGCTGACACCGGCCGAGCTTTTCCCGCGGCAAGCGCGCACCCGCTGACACGCCCGAGAAGCGTTGCGACAGGCCGGCGCCACCGCCCGGCCTGCAAGTTCAGACAAGAATGGGGAGTAGCACCATGTATTTCAGATTGATTGCCTCCGTCGCCTTCGCCGGATTGACGCTGGCCGGATCCGCGCTGGCCCAGCAGGGCACGATCGCGAAGCAGACGGTCAACGAGGAGCTGCGGGCGCGCCTGCCTGAGACGCTGCGCAGCAAGGGCAAGATGATTTCGGTCAATAACGGCTCCTTCCCGCCCTACGAGATCGTCACCGGCACCGAGATGAGCGGCGCCAGCTCCGACCTCACCGATGCCATCGGTCAGGTCCTGGGCGTCACGATCGAGCATGCGACGGTGGGAGGCCTGCCTGCCCTGCTCGCCGGCGTGAATGCCGGGCGCTACCAGTTCGCCTTTGGCCCGGTCGGTGATTTCAAGAGCCGGCAGGAAGCCAACGACTTCGTCGACTGGGTCCAGGAATTCGTCGTCTTCGCGGTGCAGAAGGGCAATCCCAAGGGCATCACCTCGCTCGACACCGCCTGCGGCAACCGCATCGCCGTCATGGCCGGCGGCTCGGCCGAGCGCGTCATCCAGGTCCAGGCAGAGAAGTGCAAGGCGGACGGCAAGAGCCCCATCGAGGTGCAGTCCTATTCCGATCAGCCGAGCTCTATCCTGTCGGTCCGCTCCAAGCGCGCCGATGCCTTCTTCTCGTCGCAGGCGCCCCTCACCTATTTCGTCGCGCAGGCCAACGGCCAGCTTGAACTCACCGGCGTCGGTGCACGCAACGGGTTTGAGGATCTCTATCAGGGCGCTGTGGTCCCCAAGGGCTCGCCGCTCGGCCCGGTTCTGCGCGATGCCGTCAAGATCCTGATCGATAACGGCACCTATGCCGCGATCATGAAGAAATGGGGGCTCGAGAATAACATGCTCAAGGAGCCCGGCCTCAATCTGGGCGGGGCCCTGCCGAAATGAGCGGCGAGCCCGCGATGACAGCGCCACCCTCGGGCGGCGCCGACCCGAGGGACGTGGTCAATGCGCACGCCCCCTTCCCGATCGCACGCCTGATCCTCTGGGCGGTCACGGCCATAATCGTCGTCGATTTCGGCCTGATCGTCGCGAGGAACGAAAATTTCGGCTGGCCGGTCGTCGCCGCCTATTTCTTCGACCGCACCGTGCTCAATGGCCTCTCGGTCAGCCTCGGATTGACGGTCGTCGCTATGGTAATCGGCACCGCGCTCGGGCTCGTGCTCGCAATCGCGCGGTTGTCGAAGGACACTCTCGCGAGCTCCTCCGCGTCGCTGTTCATCTGGTTCTTCCGTGGCACGCCGCTGCTCGTGCAGTTGATCTTCTGGTACAATCTCTCGACGCTGTTCCCCCAGATCTCGCTCGCAATCCCGTTCGGGCCGAACCTGGCGAGTTGGGAAACCAACTCGGTCATCACCCCGGTCACCGCCGCCATCGTCGGCCTCGCGCTGAACGAAGCGGCCTATATGGCGGAGATCATCCGTGGCGGCCTGCTTTCGGTCGATCGCGGCCAGGCCGAGACCGCCGAGGCCTTCGGCATGACCAAGGGCCGGGCATTGCGGCGGATCATCATTCCCCAAGCCATGCGCTCGATCGTACCGCCGACCGGAAACCAGCTCATCAGCATGATCAAGGCGACCTCGCTCGTCAGCGTCATCGCCATGGCCGATCTGCTCTACTCGGTTCAGTCGATCTACAACCGCACCTTCGAGATCATCCCGATGCTGCTGGTTGCGGTCCTCTGGTACCTGCTGATCACCTCGATCCTCAATGTCGGCCAGAGCTATATCGAGGCCTATTACAGCCGCGGCGAACGCCGCGACGGCGCGGCTGCTCCGCTGCCAGCCGTGCAGGAGGCAAGCCATTGACCGCCGCTGCAGCGACCACGCCGCTCGTCAGGGCGCGCGACATCCACAAGTCCTTCGACCATCTCGAGGTGCTCAAAGGCATCGACCTCGACGTGATGCCGGGCGAGGTCGTCGTCATCCTCGGGCCTTCGGGTTCGGGCAAGTCGACCTTCCTGCGCTGCATCAACCATCTCGAAGCCATCAACCGGGGCTTCATCGAGGTGGATGGCGAGCAGATCGGCTACCGGATGCGCAACGGCCGGCTGCAGAAGCTCACGGGCAACGGCATCGCGCGCCAGCGCCGCAAGATCGGCATGGTCTTCCAGCAGTTCAATCTCTACCCGCATATGACGGCGCTGGAGAATGTCATCGAGGCGCCGATCGGCGTCCATGGCATGAACCGCAGGGACGCGACGACGGGGGCGCTCGACCTGCTTGATCGGGTCGGCCTCTCCGACAAGGCGGCAAGCTATCCGCGCCAGCTCTCCGGCGGCCAGCAGCAGCGCGTCGCCATCGCCCGCGCCCTGGCGATCAAGCCAAAATTGATGCTGTTCGACGAGCCGACATCGGCGCTCGACCCCGAACTGGTGGGCGAAGTCCTGACGACGATGCGCGATCTCGCCCGGCAGGGCCTCACCATGATCGTGGTGACCCACGAAATCGGCTTCGCGCGCGAGGCCGCCGACCGGGTCGTGTTCATGGATGGCGGCAAGATCGTCGAAATGGGCCGGCCGGAGGAGGTGATGGACAATCCGCGCCATCCGCGCACCCAGGCCTTCCTGTCGCGCTTCCTCTAACCTTCCGTGCTCGCATCGGCATTCCCGAAGACGCCGATCCACTGTTCGGGCCGGTGCAGTAGCCGCCGTAGTCCGGCCAGTGCCGGGTCGCATCCGCAAAGACCGAGATAGATCATGTCCGCGCTCGACAACAGCTTCGCCCGCGTCTCCGATTTCGAGGCCATGGAGGCCGATCTCAGGGCGACCCGCCGTTACCTTCACGCCAACCCGGAACTCTCCCACGAGGAGGCCGAAACCGCGCGCTATGTCGCCGACAAGCTCACGGCCTGGGGTTACGAGGTGACCCGCAACGTCGGCGGCCATGGTGTCGTGGCGCGCCTCAGCAGCGGCACCGGGGCGGGCAGCATCGCGATCCGCGCCGACATGGACGCGCTGCCGATCACCGAAGAGACCGGCCTTCCCTATGCCAGCCTCCAGCCCGGCAAGATGCATGCCTGCGGCCATGACGGGCACACCGCCGTCCTGCTCGGCACGGCCGAATACCTTGCCCGCACGCGCCGCTTCGACGGCACGGTGACGCTGATCTTCCAGCCGGCCGAGGAGGCAGGCAAGATCAGCGGCGCCCAGGCGATGATTGCCGACGGGCTGTTCGAGCGCTTCCCCTTCGATGCGATCTTCGGATTGCACAATCATCCCGGCGCGCCGGAGGGCACGATCCTGCTGCGATCCGGCCCGATGATGGCCGCCGCCGACACGGTCACCATCACGATCAGGGGCAAGGGCGGCCATGCCTCGCGCCCGCATCTGACCATCGACCCGGTCGTGGTCGCCTGCCATCTCGTGGTCGCGCTGCAGACTGTCGTCTCACGCAATATCGACCCGACACAGACGGCTGTCGTCACGGTCGGCACTATCCATGCGGGCCAGGCCGTCAACGTCATCCCTGAAGAGGCCAGGCTGGCGCTCAGCGTACGCTCCTTCGAGCCGAAGATCCGCGACCTGCTGGAGGAGCGCGTCGTCAGGCTCGCCCGCTCGGTCGCGGAAGGCCACGGCGCGTCGATCGAGATCGACTACGAGCGCGGCTATCCTGTCGTGGTCAACGCCGAAGCCGAGACGGCCTTCGCGCGCATGGTCGCCGAGGAGCTGGTCGGCGCCGACAAGGTAGCGACCTGCCATCTCATCCCAGGCAGCGAGGACTTCGCCTATTTCCTCGAGCACAGGCCAGGAAGTTTCCTGCGCCTCGGCAATGGCCTCAACTCACCGATCCTCCACAGTGCGCAGTATGATTTTGCCGATGACAGCCTGACCGTCGGCGCCGCGCTGTGGGCCCGTCTCGTCGAGCGCTATCTGCAGGCCAACGGATAAAGCCGGGCCCTGTCGGCTTTCCGGATGCCGCCCCATAGTTGCCCTAGGCTCCACCGGAGCAACTTGCGGCGCGACGCTATCGTGGCGCGCGCTGGCTGAAGAGCCAAGTGCGCCATTCCGGCGCCAAGAACTGGTCCGGGCTGACTTTATGGTCCATCCCGTCATAGGTCACGAACATGGGCGAACCGCCGGCCCTGGCCAACGCATCGGCCCATGATCTCGATGCGGCATACGGATTCTCGCGGTCGGCCGTTCCATGGACGATCAGGAACGGGACCTTCGCCGCTTGTTGCGCCAGGCTGCGCTGCGGCGGAACTCCCGAGAATGCGACAACGCCCGCGAACGTCTTGGGCTTCGTTGCCGCGGCAATGATCGCCGCCGACGCCCCCATCGAGAACCCGACCAGGTAGACCCGCTGCGGATCAACCGGCAGGCGCCGTTTCAAATCCTCGACCAACGCCAGAACGTCAGCAAGCTGATCGCTCGGTTTTGCAACCCGATTACTGCCGTCGCCAGCATAGTTCGCGCTGCGCGTCGGAAATTGCGGCACGACGACATATGCCGGAAATTCACGGGCAATCGCGGGAGCGGCCCAGCTCCGGATGAAGGGCCCGACCTGGCTGACATTGTCGGTGCCCACCCCGCCCGATGCATGCAGCGCGATGACAAGCGGCAATTTCGCTTGGCTTTGAGCGGCCGGCGAAAGCAGACGATAGGGAATGCTATGCCCGTTGGGAGCGGCGAAGACGCTCGGCTGGAATAGATCAATTGGCATTTTGACGAGGGACTCGACCGCGGCCAACTGCGCCGGCGATGGCTGGGAGATGCGCCGATCTTCCCTGATTTCGCCGCCTAGAGCCCCGGATCCGGCTATGGTGAATGCCGCAAGCAGCGTCGCGGCAAGATTGAGCGATCGGCGCATCGTGTCCTCATCGGTTGCGAAATCTCAGGGTTCACCGCCTCTTCATCTGCCGTCGTCTGACGCTTCACAAACGGTCAAATCTCTGCCGAGCTGATAGATTTTCTTTGGGCTCAGGGCAGGCAATTGGCCTTCGGGCCGCTTTGTGGATTGTCGAGGGCGAGCGACCCTAGATCGTTTCGCGGCTCAGCCGGCGAATGCGGCTCAACCTCGCCTGCGAAGGTCTCACGCCTCGCGACGGCTCAGGACTTCCGGATGCAGATCAGCTCGTTCGCACCGACCACTGGCGGGGCCGCAAATACCGTCAGTGACTACCAGTCCAGGCGTCGTAGCCAGGCCTCCAGACTGTCGTCGCCGGGCTCGGCCGGTGCGAGGACACGGATCTGGGCGGCCTCGCGGGGCGCGACCCCGAACCGGGCCTTGAAGGCGCGCGAAAAAGCATCGTCGCTGGAAAAGCCGAACCTGCGCGCGAGTTTGCCGATGCCGCCTCGTTCGAGCGACGCTCCGTTCAGCGCGAGACGCGCGCGCTCCAGCCTGCGCCGGCGGATATAGTCCGAAACCCCGCCCAGTGGCGCGAACAGGCGGTACAGCGCCGAGCGTGACAGCCCGAAGGCGCAGCAAAGCATGGCCGCATCGAGCGCCGGGTCAGCGATATGGCGGTCGATGAAGCGGCACATCGTCGCCAGCGTGGCCGTCAGCGTGGATGGAGCGTCCTGGTCGCGCATCAACGAAGGCGCAAGGCAGGCTGCGAGGAGATTCGCGCTGGCCTTGAGAAGGCCGGGTGYCTCGCGAGGGCCGAGCTCCTGCGCTGCCCTCAGCAGGGCCTGCAGATGGTCTCCCGCGAGCCTGCCCAGCGCCTCCCGGCCCGACAGCACCGTGCCATGGGCTCTGTCGATTGCGTCGGCGTCGAGCCCGAGCAAGGCGCGGGGGAGAACAAGGTTGATTGCCCGCATGTCGCTGGCATGCGACCKCATGGGACGCGACAGGTCGAGGATCAGGACGTCGGACGGGCCGGCTCGCATCTCCTTGCCGTCGATATCCAGCGTCGTATGGCCGGACTGGTAGAGCTGGATCAGCAGGTGGTCGACGCCAACGGCGCCGATCAGCCCCTCCGAGCGCTCGTAGCGCTGGGCGCTTGTCATCACCTCTCCGACAAGGGCGACACCGAGATGATGGCGGCGGATGTCTCCCCGGAAGGTGGAGCGCCAGTCGCCGGAGAGAGGCTGGACGTCGAAAACCGGTGCGATTTCCTCGCGCCACCGGCCGAACATCCGCTGGGAATCGCAGTCCTGCTCGCTCACCCCTACGCCCCGTTTTCTCGACGCTGCTGCGCGGCGCCTGCGGCCGGCTGTGGCACGACACGCCCCATGCAATGCCTCCTAAACACCGAACGAGTGACCGATCGTCAAGAGACTGATTTCAGCCGCCTTCGACCTGGTTCATGGCTTTGGCACGGCAACGCGGTTGATTGGGACGCCATGCCGGCTTCGACCTCTCTCGACCATTCCAGCCTCATGTTACGGACCTGTGATCGATCCGCCTGAGCGGATGCCTGCCTCGAGACCTGCCCATGCCGTTTGCCGCAACGCGATCCACCCGTCTTCGCTCCTCCCTCCTCGCCACGACTGCTTCGGGCTTCCTCCTCGCGCTCGCGCCAACGGTGATCTCCGCGCAAGAGATCGCGGCCTTGCCAGATGCGTTCGCCGGCCGGCCCGCCCGCATGCTGCCGCGCGCCCTGGCGCTGCTGCCRCCCGCCGCAAGCTTTGTCACGCCGGAGTACAATGCCAGTTATGGGCTGGCCCAGATCGGTGCTGCCGACGCCTATGCGCTGGGGCTCACCGGCAAGGGCGTGCTGGTCGCGGTTGTCGACAGCGGCATCGATCCGACTCATCCGGAGTTTGCGGGGCGGATTTCGCCGCTGTCGCGGAACTTCGGGCTCGACCGCCCCGACCCCGCGGATATCGTCGACCGCGACCCGACCGCCCATGGCACCCATGTCGCCGGAACCATCGCCGCGGCCAGGGACGGGGTCGGAATGCAGGGTGTTGCCTATAATGCCGAGRTTCTTGCCCTGCGCGCCGTCGTGCGAGGGCCGGGAGGGGATATTCCAGCCGCGATCCGCTATGCGAGCGAAGTCGGCGCGAAGGTCCTCAACGGCAGCTATGGTCCGTCCTATCCCTCACCCACGCTTCCCGACGGCAGTCCCAACCCGGACTATCAGCTGTTCCCGATCCAGCCCTACCAGCAGGTCGGCACGGCGGCGGAAGTTGCGGCCATCCGGCAGGCCGGCGCCTCCGACATGGTCATGGTCTTCGCCGCCGGCAACGAGCGGGAGGATCAGCCGGTCATCGCGCGCAACCCCACCGGCGCGGCATTCTATCCGGCGATCCGGCCAGGGAACGACAATAAGAACCTCTATGTCGTCCTCGACAATGCCGGGGACCAGGTCGATGCGAGCAAGCTCGATTATTCCGATCTCCAGCCCTACACGATTGCCGTCGTCGCCGTGGACCGTGATCGCAAGATCGCCTCCTTCAGCAACTATTGCGGGATTGCAGCAGCCTGGTGCCTCGCGGCGCCCGGCGTCAACATCCTTTCGACAGTCCCGGCTGACAAGGGTCTGAGTCCGACGCAACCCTATAATCTGTCGARCGGCACCTCGATGGCCGCGCCGCATGTCGCGGGCACCGCAGCACTGGTCCGCGAAGCCTTTCCGTTCATGACCGCGCCGCAGGTGGTCCAGTCGATCCTGACCACCGCGACAGATCTCGGCTCCCCCGAGATCTATGGCTGGGGTCTCCTCAATGCCGGCAAGGCGGTTCGCGGCCCCGGGCAATTCCTGCAGACCTTCGATGTCGACACGAAGGGCTATTCCGGCTCCTTCGCCAATGACATTTCCGGCGCCGGCGGGCTGGTGAAACGCGGCGATGGCCGCCTCGAACTGTCGGGTCGCAACAGCTATGCCGGCGGCACCTCGGTGATCGGCGGCACGCTCGCCCTGAACGGATCCGTGACCTCGGCCGTATCGGTCGGCCAGGGTGGAACCCTGCGTGGCACGGGCCTCATCGAGGCCGGCCTGTTCAGTGCCGGCACCGTCATGCCTGGCAATTCGCCGGGAACGCTCTTCGTCAAGGGGCCGGTCGCCTTCGGCAGCACCAGTCGGTTCGTGCTTGATATCGACGGCTCCGGAACCCGCAACGGCACTGGCAACTATTCACGGTTGGTGACGACGAGCTCGGCCGGTAGCGTCGCCGCCAATGGACGTCTTGTGCCGGTCCTGCGCGGCATCTCCGGCAACGCGTCCAATCAGTTCACGCCTGCGGTCGGTTCCTCCTTCGGCATTCTCGCTGCAGCGGGCGGATTGAGCGGCAGCTTCACCGGGCTTGACCAGCCGGCAAGCGGCTTGCCCGGCAATGCCCGCTTCGATGCCCTCTACCGCGCCGACGGCCTCTCATTGATCGTGACGCCCGGCTCCTACGCAGCTCTCTCAGGTCTCGGCGGCAACGCCTGGGCCGTCGCCCAGGCCCTCGACAGCACGCGTCCCGCTGCCGGAATACGCCCCGATGCCGGCCGGCAGGAGGTGTTCGACGCGCTCTATACCACCGCGCCGGGCGCGCTCGCGCCAGCGCTGGGCTCGTTATCGGGACAGAGCTACGCCGACGCCAGGATGGCTATGATCACGGCGCAACGCATGGTCGATTCGGCCCTCGACCAGCGTCTGACTGCCGGGAGCTCTGCCCTCCCCGGCCAGGCCCCGAACCCGGGCGAGGCTGGGTATGCGAGCCTGGGCAAATCCGCGGCCGCGCGTCCGAGGCAACAGGCAGCCGCGCTCCAGCCCGGACGAGACGGCGTGGTTTGGGGACAGGCTCTCTATGGCTTCGGGCGCACTGGCAGCGACAGGTCCGGGCCCGGCACGGATTTCGGCGTGGCCGGAGCCCTGCTCGGCGTCGAACGTTCCGTGTTCAGTACGAGCCTGATCGGCGGTGCCGTCGGATACGCGCGCTCGAACGGCGATCCCAAGACCGATGCCGCGGGCCGGGTGACCGTCGACAGCTACAGCATCTCGGCCTATGGCCGCACGCGCCTCGGCGATCTGACCCTGCGCGGCGCGCTGGGCGGGACCTATGGCAAGACCGAGAACCGCCGGACGATCCAGCTCAGTCACGTCCAGCGCGTCGCCCATGGCGAGACGGATGGCTACGGCGTCTTCGGGCATCTGATCGCCGGATATGGCCTTGCTTCCATCTCCGGTCTTGAACTCTCGCCCGAGGCCGGGCTCAGCCTGAATCATTTCCGCCAGGGCGGGCTGACGGAAAGCCAGGCCGGCGCGTTCGCGCTGACACTGCGCGGCGAAAGCCAGACCTCGACCCGCACATTGGTCGGCGGCCGGCTGGCGACTCCCCTTACCTCCGATGAGCGGCTGCGTTTTGACCTCAAGGCCTATTGGTCTCATGAGCTGGCGGACAACGTCGCGATCCAGCGAGCGGGCCTTCTGGGCACCGCGTTTGCAGTCCGCACCCCTCGGGCCTCACGTGACGGAGCCGTGATTGGAGCAAGCCTCTCGGGGGCGATCGCGCCCAAGGTCGATGTGACAGGCTCCTATGACGGCGAGTTCCGTCGCGGCGCGACAAGCCACCGCTTTTCGCTTGAGGCCAGGACCCGCTGGTGAGGTCGGAGCGGCCTGGGCTCACGGGAGAGGGCAATCGGAGTGCGGTTCCCGCCGGGGAGCCGCGCTGAACGCGAGCTTGGCGTAGATCAGGGCAACCTATGTCACCTCGACGATGGCTTCGATCTCGACGGTGATTCCGAACGGGAGGCTGCCGACGCCGATTGCGGAGCGGGCATGCCGCTCGCCAAAAATCTCGACGAAGAGGTCCGAGTAGCCATTGATGACCTTCGAATGCTCAGTGAATTCACGCACCGCATTCACCATGCCGAGAATCTTCACGACGCGTCGGATCCGATCGAGCGAACCGAGCTCTTCCAGAAGGATCGCACGCTGCTGCAGGCCGACGAGGCGCGCATGCTCCGCGGCCTGTTCAGTCGAGACGCCTGCGCCGACCTTTCCGGTCGGGACCTCGCCCCCCGCGCACATAGGTCGCCGCCCGGGTCTTCACGGCGGGCAGCTGCAGCCCACGCTGCTTGATGCCCTGTTCGATCGACATTTCCTGTCCCCTTCCAGAAATTGGGAAGCCGTCCCGCGTGGCGGGCCGGTGGCGTGCCCAAGGGTTGCGATCGCCTTTCAGCGATAGAGCTCTAGGGTCAACCAATGCAATAGATCACATCAATCTGAGCAGACTCGACCTCAATCTGCTGCCCGCTTTTGATGCGCTTCTGTCTGAAGGCAGTGTCACGCGCGCGGCCAAGTGCATTGGCATAGGCCGACCTTCCATGAGCCATGTGCTCAACCGATTGCGCAGGCTGTTCAGGGACGATCTGTTCATCCGCGCTCCCGTTGGGATCAGGCCGGCCCCAGGCGCCCTGCGGCTTGCCGGGCCGATCCGCGAAGCGCTGTCGATGATCCAGGGGACGCTGCTTCAGGGAGAGAGTTTCGATCCGCTTCAGCCCGAGCGCGTCTTTCTGCTGGGGATGCCCGACAGTGTTGAAGTGCCGCTCCTGCCGCGGCTGATGGCACTGCTGGCGTCAATCGCGCCCAGAGTGCGCATTCAGGTTCGCGCGATCGACCGTTTCACCATTCTCGAGCTGCTCGACGGGCACCGCCTGCATCTGCGTGCCGCGGGCCTTCTCACTGAAGGCTCTAATCACCACAAGCGGCGCCGCCTCCACACCACCAACGATCAGACGTCGCCATGATCTGGCATCGATCCTATGACCACGACCCGGCGCATCGCTGGTTTCGCGAGACCATGTCAGGGCTCGCCGCAGCGCGTTAAAGCGAGTGCGACCGACGATACAGCCACGATGCTGACTCCTCAGCCGCCGTTTAGCGCCGCAGTTCACCGGTGCTTTGCGGCGCTGTGGCGCGAGATTGAGCGCAGAACGCAGAAAACCCCGCCTCTTATGTGAGACGGGGTTTGATATTTGATTTGGTTGCGGGGGCCAGATTTGAACTGACGACCTTCAGGTTATGAGCCTGACGAGCTACCGGGCAGCTACCGGGC
>NZ_JBFTRC010000044.1:0-37562 GCF_056399325.1 Allobosea sp. 01N443 | reverse complement strand
CTCGATCTCTGCAGAGCGGGCGATATCGAGCGCGCCAAGGACCATCTGGAGCAGCCTATCCTGATGGGCGCCCGCCATCTGATCAGCCGGCTGAAGGCGCTCAGGCGGCGCGAGGGCGCGCCCGAATAGGGGCTGGAAGCGCCGCGGCGGCCGGATGATCGCCATCCCGCCGGAAGACGGCGAGGGCGGGACGGCCAGCCCTGCGCCTGCCGCGCCGGCTTACCCGTTCAGCGATCGAACGCGATTCCGAGATAGGTCCGGTCGTCGGTCCAGCCATCGGGGCCGGAGCCCTTCACGCTGGCATAGGGGCCGATCTTGTCGGGGTCGAGCCGCTCGACCTCGGCGAAGCTCGCCTCCCAGGCCGCGACGCCAAAGGCCTCGGGCTCGGCGAAATAGCCGTCGCTGAACAGTTCGAGCCGCGAGACCTCATCTGCGGCATAGTCGGCGGTGAAGACATGCCGCTCGGCGATGGCGAAGCCGTCGAGCACGCCATAGCCGAGATCGCTGGTCGGGAGATTGGCGAAGACGCGCTGGCCACTGATGCCGCTGTCGAGCAGCCGCTCGATCTCGGTGCGCGCGATCGTCGGCATCTCCTCGCTGCAAAGATGCAGCACATGGGCCCTGACCTCGGCGCTCGCCTCCGCGCTCAAGCCTGCCGGCGGCACGCGCAACCCGTTCCAGACGGCATCGTCCGAGATCGCGCGCTGGTGCAGCGGATCGGCCCGCATCCGGCCGAGATAGGCCCAGCATTCCCGCCGGATCAGCGCGGTCACGCGGTCGAGGGGCTTCGCCTCGACATGGCGGACAGTCCCGAGCGTTTGTCCGCTTAAGCGGATGCCGGAATCGCCGATCGAGACGAGCTGCAGGGCCGGGCCGTCATGGTAGCCCAGCGCCAGCGTGCAGCCGATCCGCGCTGACGCATCACCTTCCACCCGCTCCGCCAGGCCATGCGCCGCGTAGCCGGCGCGCAGCGTGTCGCTGAGCGCCAGGACCAGCCGGCGCACGCGCGCATCGCCGCCGCGCACGCTCAGGTCTTCGCTGAGGAGGAAGCGGGCGACTTCGGTCGCGACCCGGGCCGAGGCGAAGCGCCCCGCCCGCATCGTCCCGAAGCGTCGGCCGCTGCGGTCGGTCACGCCATCGATCACGGCATAGCCGCGGCCGGGCAGGATGACGACGCTGTCTTCGTTCTCCTCAGGGCTGGCGAAGCGCTTGCCGAGGCTGAAGCTTTCAATCTGCATGGTGGATATCGGCGCGAGGCGGCTTCAGCCGGCTCGTTCAAGCCATCACTGGCCGGTCGCCTGCCTCCACTTTTCGATCATCGCCTTGGTGCCGCCGAGTTCCTCGACGGTTTTGAGCTTGACCAGGGTCAGCTCGGCCAGCGGCTTGACATCGCCCGGCGCGGCGACATCCTTGCGCACCGAGCGGCGGCCGGCTTCCTTCACCAGAGCTTCCTGCGTCTTCTTCGACAAGGCCCAGTCGATGAAGCGCTTCGCCGGTTCGGGATTGGGCGCGCCCTTCACCAGCCCCACGCCGTCGGGCGAGGTCGTCGTGCCGTCCGCGATATAGGCGATCTTCACCGGCGCGCCGCCGGCGACATATTCGAGCGCATTGTCCTCGAGCGTCAGGCCGAGCGGCGCCTCGCCATCGGCGACATAGCGCGGCACGGCGCCGGAGCTGTCGGAGAAGATGAAGTTCTTGGCGAGCTTGCCATAGACCTCCCAGCCCTTGTCGCCGCCGGCGGTCAGCACGGTCGTCATCTGCTGGAAGGCCGAGCCGGAATTGTCGACGCGGGMCGAGGCGACCTTGCCCTTCCATTTCGGATCGGACAGCTCGGCCCAGGTCTTCGGGATCTCGGCGTCCTTGACCATCTTGTTGTTGACCATCAGCACGTAGATCACGGTCGTATAGGGCGTCCAGGCCGGGCTCGCGACGAAACGCTCGTCGATCGCCGCCTGTTCCTTGGGCGTATAGGGCGTGAGCAGATCGGCGTTTTCGCTGAGCAGCGAGCCGGTGACGCTCCAGATCACATCGGCCTTGGGCGCGCTGGCCTCGGCGCGGGCGCGGCGGAAGACATCGCCGGACCCAAGCTGCACGACCTCGGCCTTGATTCCGGTCTCGGCCTCGAAGAGCGGGATCATCTTCTGCACGATCGAGGATTTATGGGCGGTGTAGAGCACGACCTTGTTGTCGGCCGCATAGGCTCCGCCGGCCAAGCCGAGAATCCCGGCCGCCAGCACGAGATGACCCACCCAGTTCCTGCTCGACATCATCGCCTGCTCTCCATCCCCGTCACGCCGGTTCGTTCTGTGCCGGCGCAGTTTCTCCATCTTGCCGTCCAATCGCGGCCATGCGCAACTAGGGAAGGGACGGGAGTGCTTTGCCGGCATGGCGTATCTGACTGTCGACGGCGCGATCAAGCGCTATGGGGCCACGACGGCCTTGAACGGTGTGTCCTTCTCGGTCGCGAAGGGCGAGTTCTTCACGCTGCTCGGCCCATCGGGCTGCGGCAAGACCACCTTGCTGCGCTCGATCGCCGGTTTCTCGCAGCTCACCGAGGGCAGGGTGGATCTCGCCGGCCACGACCTGCTTTCGGTGCCGCCGCATAAGCGCGATATCGGCATGGTCTTCCAGGATTATGCGATCTTCCCGCATCTGACGGTCGCCGAGAACGTCGCCTTCGGCCTGAAAGCCCGCAAGGTCGCGGCCTCCGAGATCCGCGAGCGCGTCGCCGAGGCGCTGGCGACCGTCCGGCTGGCGGCGCTTGCCGAGCGCCTGCCGGCCGCACTGTCGGGCGGCCAGCAGCAGCGCATCGGCATTGCCCGGGCGATGGTGGTGAAGCCGCGCCTGCTCCTGATGGACGAGCCGCTCTCCAATCTCGACGCCAAGCTCCGGCTCGACCTGCGCGACGAGATCCGCGCGATCCAGCGCACGATCGGCATCGCCGCGATCTATGTGACACATGACCAGGAGGAGGCGCTCGCCATTTCCGACCGGATCTGCGTGATGGACCATGGCTGCGTCGAGCAGATCGGCACGCCGCAGCAGATCTACGGGAAGCCGGCGACGCGTTTCGTCGCCTCCTTCGTCGGGACGATGAACCTGCTTGCGCCCGCCGCCTTCGGCTTGCCGGAGGTGAAGGACGTGGCGCAATGGGCGTTGCGGCCGGAGCGCCTGCGCCTCGCCGAGGCGGGGGCTAGCGAAGGGGGAAGTGGAAACGGCGCCGCCAGCATCGCCGGAACGGTCGAGCATTTCTCCTATCTCGGCCGTGAGGCGCATCTCACCGTCCAGGCGCAGGGGCACAGGCTCGTAGCCCAGATCGGCGCGCCGCCGCCCGATCTCGCGATCGAGGCCGGCCGGCAGATCCGCCTGAGCTTCGACCCGGCCGATCTCCATGGCTTCGACGCGAAGGGACGGCGTGTCCCGGCGGAGCTTACGGCATGAGCGCCATCGCCGTTTCAGCCACGCGCCGCAGCTGGCGTCCGGATTTCTGGACGCTGGTCGCGGTCGGGGCCTGGGCGATCCTGATCGTCCTGCTGCTGATCCCGCTTGGCCTCGTCCTGGTCTCCAGCTTCCGCGACGAGAGCGGGGTGCTGACGCTCGCCAACTGGCAAAGGCTGTTCGGCAGCACGCGCTATTTCAACGCCTTCATCAACACCTTGATCATCGGTTTCGGCGGCTTGGCGGGTGCATTGCTGCTCGGCTCGGTCATGGCCTTCTGCATGGCGCGCATCGAGATCGCGGGCGGCCGCTTCGTCTCGATGCTGGCGATCTTGGCCTTGGTCTCGCCGCCCTTTATCGGCGCCTATTCCTGGATCGTGCTGTTCGGCTCGGGCGGCATCGTACGCCAGACGCTGATGTCCTGGGGCGTCTTCATGCCGCCGATCTACGGCGTCTGGGGCATCCTCATCGTCTTCGCCTTCAAGTTCTATCCCTATGTCTACCTGCTGACCTCTGGCGCGCTCGCCAATGTCAACCGCTCGCTGGAGGAGGCGGCGGAGAATCTCGGGCTGACGCCGTTCCAGCGCGTGCTGAAGATCTCGTTCCCGCTGGTCCTGCCGGCGCTCTCGGCCGGCGGGCTCTTGGCGCTGATCCATGCCATCGCCGATTTCGGCACGCCGCGGCTGCTCGGGCGTGGCTTCAATGTGCTGGCGACCGAGGCCTATACCGCCTATTCCGCCGAGATCGGCTCCAATCTCGGCATGGCGACGACGCTCAGCCTGGCGCTGATCCTGATGTCGATGGTCTTCGTCTTCATCCAGCGCTTCATGTCGCGGAAAAACGTCTATCACAGCAACCTGATCAACCGGCCCGAGAAGATCAGGCTGAGCGGCTTTGCCAATGTCGCGGCCCATGCCGCGGTCTATTTCATCGCGCTCGGCGGCGCGATGCCGGCGATCATTGCGGCGATCTATTCGGTCAGGAAGACGAACGGGCCGGTGTTCCAGCCGGGCTTCGGCCTCGACAGCTACCGCCGCATCGTTGCCACGCTCGGTGATGTCGTGTGGAATTCGCTGCTGTTCTCCGGCGCCTCCGTGCTGCTGATCGTGGTCATCGGCACCCTGATCGGCTGCCTGGTCGCGCGGCGCAACACCGCCCAGACCTCGCTGCTCGATGCCACCTTGATGGTGCCCTATGTCATGCCCGGCATCGTCGTCGGCGTCGCCTTCATCGCCGCCTTCAACACGCCGCCGCTGGTGATGACCGGCACGGCGGCGATCATCATCCTCTCCGTCTTCATCCGGCGCTTGCCCTATGCGGTGCGCTCCTCGGCCGCCGCGCTGCGGCAGGTCGGGCCGAGCATGGAGGAGGCGGCGATCTCGCTCGGCTACAGCCCGGTCCAGGCATTTTTGCGCGTCACCATCCCTCTGATCCTGCCCGGCATCATCGCAGGCGCGATGCTCTCCTTCGTCACGGCGGTGAACGAACTCTCCTCGTCGCTCGTGCTCTATGTCGGCGGCACCATCACCATGCCGGTCAAGATCTACATCGCGATCAATGATGGCGATTACGGCACGGCCGCCTCGCTCTCGACGATCCTGCTCGTGCTCAGCGCCGGGGCGATCTATCTCGCCTTCCGCCTGTTGGGGCGCGACGAGCGCGCCTTGCTGTAAGCCAAGGCGCACTCGGGGGCGCGTTCACCCACCGAACCGGACGGTCAGGTTCAGGCCGTCGATCTCGGCTTGCGTGCCCATGCCGCGTGAGAGCCGGTCGAAGCGCTCGAGTACGGGCAGGGCGCGGGCCGGCTCCTGGATCAGCACCGGCATCCCGCTTCTGTTGCACTCGGTCGCGCGGAATTCGATCGTCTCGACGCCGCCCTGGCCGATGCCGATGCGGCAGACCAGCGACCAGGGATCGATCTGCGAGAAGATCATCTTCTGGTCGGGCGTGGCATTGTCCCAATCCTGCTGGGCGATGTGGTTGCCGAGGCTGTAGATGATCGGCTTGCCCCGATAGGTCTCGACGCCCGCGGGGCTGTGGGCGTGGTTGCCGAGAATCATGTCGGCGCCGGCATCGATCAGCGCCTGTCCCAGCGGGCGCTGGTATTCGGCCAGCGGGTCGCCGCGGCCATAGCCCCAATGCACGCTGACGATCAGCACGTCGACTTCAGGGCGCAAGCTGGCGATCTGCCCGCGTAGCCGCGCGAGATCGCCCTCGCGGACCCGGCTGCGCATCCGCATCGGTGCGCCGGGTTCGGTCGCGAGCAGGACCGGGTGGATTTCCGGCCATTGCTCGATCGCGAGCGGCGCGATGCCCGGCCGGGTCTCCGTTGCCGCATAATCCGGCGGCAACAGGCAGGAGACCGCGATGGTGCCGAGCCTGCAGCCATTGATCACGCGCCGGTCCGGCACGAGCGAGGCCGCGAGGTCCTTGCCGCCGCCGACCGTCTCGACGCCGGCCGCTTGCAGGTGGCGGAGTGTCTCCAGGAAGGCCTGGGGTCCGAAATCGCAGGTGTGATTCGTCGCGACCGTCATCAGGCCAAACCCGGCCCGGCCGAGATCGTCGGCCACCGTCGGGTCGACGAGATAGGCGATCGGTGCATCGCTGCGATAGCCCTGGCGGGCGAACTGCACCTCGCAGGAACCCCAGACCAGATCGCTCTGCCGGAGATAGGCGAGCGTCTCGCCATAACCCTCGTCGATCAGCGCATCGCCGGCATAAAGCCGCTCGCGGACTACGATATCTCCGGCAGCGCCGAGCGTCAGAATGGACATGGTCATCCCTTAGATGTTTTTTTGATGTTTCAATTACTGCTCGCAGTTTGTGCTGGCGGTCAAGAGGTCCGTGCTGGGATCGCGGGGGAGGGTACGTTCAACTGATCGGCGTCGCATGGCCTCAGGGGTGCCTGTTGACAGTCGCGATTTGTTTATGATGTTTTATTGATGCATCACAAATCCGGCCACGACATCGCTCATGCTGGTCGAAGGCCGCCGAGGGGATTCTGACATGACCGACACATCGCTACCGGGCGCGGCCGCCCCCGCGACTGCTACACTGCTCGACACCGCTTATCGCCGGATCTTCTGGCGCCTGATCCCGATCCTGATGGTTCTCTGGGTGCTGGCCTGGGTCGACCGCGTGAATATCAGCTTCGCCAAGCTGCAGATGGCCGACGAGCTGCGGTTCTCCGAGGCCGTCTACGGGCTCGGCGCCGGCATCTTCTATATCGGCTATCTCCTGTTCGAAGTGCCGAGCAACCTGCTGCTGCAACGCATCGGCGCACGCAAGACCATCGCCCGCATCGCCATCGGCTGGGGCACGATCTGCGCGCTGATGTCCTATGCGACGACGCCCGCGACCTTCTACATCCTGCGCTTCCTGCTCGGCGCCTTCGAGGCCGGGTTCTTTCCGGGCGTCATCCTGTTCCTGACGCAATGGTTTCCGAGCGAGCKACGGGCCAAGGTCTTTGGCATCTTCATGTCGTCGGTCGCGCTGTCCGGCGTCATCGGCGGCCCGCTTGCCGGGCAGATCATGACCGGGATGCAGGGCATGGGCGGCCTGTCGGGCTGGCAATGGCTGTTCATCGTCGAGGGCATTCCGACAGTTCTGATCGGGCTTTTTGCGCTGGCCTGGCTCACCGACCGACTGGAACAGGCGCATTGGCTCTCGGATGCTGAGCGCAGCGCGGTCCGCGATGATCTCGAGCGCGATGCAAGGGCACTCGGCCCGCGCGAGCATGGCCTGTCGACGGTGCTGCGCGATCCGCGGCTCTGGATCTTCACGCTGGTCTATTTCTGCATCATCATTGCCAACGCCACCGTCGCCTTCTGGGGCCCGACCATCATGCGCGAGGCCGGATTCGGCCATGTCGCGACCATTGGCTGGCTGGTCTCGGGTGCCTCGCTCGTCGGCTCGGCGGTGATGATCGGCAACGGCCTGATGGCCGACCGGACGGGCCGCCCGCTCCTGCAATGCGTCGGCTCGCTGATCGTCGGCGCGCTCGGCCTGGCCGGCGTCGCCTTCGCCCTGCACGGCTCGCCGCAGATGGTCGTCGTGCTGTTTTCGCTGGCGCTCGCCGGGGYCTATGGCGCGATCCCGGTGTTCTGGCAGCTGCCCAACCGGCTCTTCGCCGGCACCGCTGCCGCCGCCGGCATCGCGATCATCAACTCCTTCGGCAATCTCGGCGGCTTCCTCGCCCCCTATGGCCTTGGCCTGCTGAAGGACGCGACGGGCCAGATCGCGCCCGGCCTGATTGCGGTTGCGCTTGTCGAGGCGCTCGCTGCCCTCATCATCCTCGTCGTCGTCCAGCGCTTCTTCGCCGGGCGCCGGGCTTGACGGGGCCTGCCGAACCCGCCGACCAATAGGGCAGGGAGCGGTCGCGGCGCATCCGGCGCCGCGACCCTTTTCACGAAGGGCTAAGAACAATGCCGGCCAAGGCCGAAGCAGGACAGGATGCCAAGCTCTCGCTGGCCGAGCGCGTCTATCAGGAGCTCCGCGCCGCGATCATTTTTGGGGAGATCGCGCAAGGTGCGGTCTTCAACGAATCCGATCTCGTCGCGCGCTTCAAGGTCAGCACCTCGCCCTTGCGCGAGGCCCTGTCGCGGCTCAGGCAGGACGGGCTGGTCCGCGTCATTCCGCGCCGCGGCTACAGCGTCACCGAGCTTTCGCTCCGCGATTTCCACGAGCTGATCCAGATGCGCCTGATCCTCGAATGCGCAGCGGCCGAACTCGCCGCCCCGCGCATCACCGACAGCCATGTCGCGATGATGCGCCGGCTATCTTCCGTCGAGCTGCGCATCGGCGACCAGGCGAGCTACCGCGCCTTCATGCGCGCCAACCAGGATTTTCACGAGGCGATCGCCACCATCGCCGACAACGCCCGCCTCCTGCGCGGCATCGGCCAGACCATGGACGAGATGCAGCGCCTGCTCTTCGCCGATCTCGGCGCGGCCGAAGACGGCGAAGAGGTCCGCCACGACCATGACGAGATCATCGAGGCGCTGGCCCGCCGGGACGCAGCCGCGGCCCGCGAGGCGGTGGCACGCCACATCCGCATCTCGCGCGACCGGGTGGTGGGCCGGATGATGCGGCGGCATACGGGATTTGCGGAGAGGTCGGTGTTTGTGGGGTGAGGGGGCCGAGATTGTGGGGGCCGCGAAGGGGGCGTTTCGACCGGCAGACGCGTCGTCGCGAATGTCTCGGATCAATGGGGATGTCTTACCTTCACATGCGCCACACGTAGTCTGCGGTGCGCCAAGAGGAGACATCAGCTGGTTGCTAGGAAAGCGGACATTGGCGCGCACCCTCCTCTGCGATAGGGCCGCTCTTGAGCGGAGACTCTTTATCACAGGCTACTGTGCAGGGCCGGACTAAACAACAAATCCTTGGCTGCGCAGCCACCAGATCAGTCGCTGCCTCAGGTCCTTGTCGAGGTTAGTGGTGTTGTAAGGGACCGTCTGTGGCCGGTAGTAGACGCCGTGGCGGTCAAGCAGTGACTTCACGCTGTCCGCCACAGGACCGTTGGTCGCCAATCCGCCCTTGCGGCGCAGACGGCAGTCCGCCGACAGTCCCCACGAGACCTGCATCGCCGAGCTTCGTCCGTCCGTTGGCAGCATCGTTGCGGTTGCCAAATTCACGATCACGAAGCCGATCTGCGTCTTGGATATGACGCGGCTCTCTGCCCCTCCGAAGCCACAGAATATTTTCGTACCGAACCGGGTCTCGCGGGTCGCTCAGTGGCTGTTCATGCAGAAATTCATGCAGGAGATATCGCGGCCGATCTCACCGGAAGACCAGTACCTGGACTATCTACCGACGCAGGCCGTCGCTGAATATCTGCTTAACCACCACACCGTCGAAATCAAGAAGCACAAGCGGCGCATCGACGCGATCATCTATCGCTCAGCGCAGAGGCCAAAGGGAAAGAACATCGCGATCTTCGGCGCAGCGGGGGTCGTTGGCGAGGACAAGCCGAAGGTTAAGCCAGCCGAAGATTCCGACGACCTTTTCGACCTGTTGGACTTTGTTAGGCGAATGGAAACGAGAATCGTCGAGGCGCCCGGTCACTTCAAAGCCTACTGCATAAAAGGTGCGGAGTACGATCCGCAGCCACACGACGCGTGCTAAATCAGCCCCAGCGCATGTTCGACAGCGTCAACATGGCGTCGATTCTGGCTGGAGCCAGGCCTCAATTGCCGTGCGCGGCCGAGCATTGGCGCCGCCATGCACCCTGAGGCCACGAGCGCAAGGGAAGGGGCAGCGCCGATATCGTCTGCGTTGAAATCAGTAGGTCGCTTGCACCCATTCGACCCACGCTTCCCGTCGCGCAGTCTCGCAAGCCCCCGTCGCACCGGCGATCTGAATGCGGTTCCTTCCGAGCGCTTTTGCCTTGTGGAGGGCGAGGTCGGCGGCCGAGAGCAGCTCGAAGAGGGCGGTTGCGTTCGATGAGGCTTCGGCCAGCCCGATGCTGACCGTGGCCGTCATCTGCAAGCCATCGCTTCGCGCCGCGCGTTCGGCAAATCCCCAGGCTGTCAAGGCCCAGCAGCAGGATCGCAAACTCTTCGCCACCCAACAGGCCGATGACCCCGTCCGCGCCGGCGATGTCGCGCGACACCGCAGCCGGAGATGATCGACCTCTTGGCCATGCTTGCTGCCGGCCGCAGCGCGCCTCGGTGCGCTCCCGCCAGCAGCCTGCGCAGGGCAAGCCGCTTGACCGGTCCGGTTCGCGCAGGCCGGGAATGCGACCTGGAGACGCAAGACATCAGACGGCTTTCATGACCGCGTCGAAGATCGGGCTATCCTGCGCAGCCAGCATGCGGCTGACCTCGAAATGGTTCTGCCCTTCGGCGCGAAGCAGCTGCGTTGCCTTTCCCGCCTTCTCCAGGCTTGCGTGGAACGTCGTGGCGTGGCGCCGGTACTCGTCGGTTTCAGCCTCGCCATAAGCGACGAGAACGGGGCAGGTCAGCGCTTCGACATGGCGGATCGGGCTGAATGCCGCGATCTCGGCTGCCGTCAGGCCGAGATAGCGCCCCCGCGCGCTGAGCATCGGCCCTTCCAGATCATAGGCGCCGCTGGCGCAAAGCGCCCCGGCGACCATGCCAGGCGCGATGCGATGCGGCGTCTCGGCGGTGAGCGCGGCCGCGACGAGATGCGCCCCCGAGGAGTGGCCGATCACGAACAGGCGTTCGGGGTTATAGCCCAACTCGCTGGCGTGCTGGGCGAGCCAGCCGATGCCGCGCTGGACCTGCATCACCATCTCGGGCAGCCGGACCGCGGGAATGCTGGCGAAGTCGAGCACGGCGAAGTTCATTCCGGCGGCCACGAAGGCTTCCGCCGCAAAGGCGCTGTCCATCCGGTCGAGCATGCGCCAGGCGCCGCCATGGACATAGATGACGAGCGGCGCCCGCTTTGAGGCCGCYGGGAACAGGTCGATCCGCTCGGCCGGCCCCTCGCCATAGGCGAGCGGGCGGCAGGTGAGGTTGCGATGCGCAGCAAGGCTCGCCTCGCGGTACCAGGCGATGATCTCGTCGGCATTGGCGGCCCAGGCGCCCTGATTGTAGTTCAGGTCGAGCCGGGCCTGATCATAGTCGAGAAAGACGGCTTTCGTCGGCAGTTCGGTCATGGCGGCCTCCCTCAGCGCCCGCCGCCGGCGTCCGCGCGATAGACGATCTGCCCGTCGACGACGGTCAGCAGCGACTCGATCCGGGCGAGCTCGTCGGGCGCGCAGCGGAGCGGGTCGGCCGAGAGCACGGCCAGATCCGCGAGCTTGCCGATGGCGATGCTGCCCCTCTCGCCCTCCGCGAAGGTCAGCTTCGCGCCGCCGAGCGTCGCGCATTCCAGCGCCTCTTCGCGTGTCAGGGCCTGTTCGGGGGAGATGACGGCGCCGGTCCGGTCGCGTCGGTTGACCGCATGGGCGATCGAGTGGAACAGGCTGAGCGGTGCGTTGTCGCTGCCGAACGAAATCGGCACGCCGGCCTCGCGCAGGGAGCGCAGCGGCACGATCTCGCCAGCCCGCTCGCGCCCGAGCTTTTCGACCAGCTCGCTGCCGCGCTTGTAGATATAGGCGGTCAGATGCGTGGTCACCGCCAGCCCGAGATCGGCAACCCGCTTCACCTGGTCCGGCGTCAGGCTGACGACATGGCCGAGCACCCAGCCCTGGCCGGCGAGCGGGGTGACGTTGTCCACCTCGGCGAAGAGGTCGAGCATATTGGGCAGGATGCCGACCGCCCGGATGCCGTTGCGCGCGGCTTCGATCAGCACCGTCTTCAGGGCATCGCGCGGCAGCGACGAATTATAGTGGAAGCCGGCCCAGCCTGTCTGCGGAAAGGCTGCGCTGCGCAGCTCCCGCTCCACGGAATCGTCGATCTCGCCGTAGAGCCCGGCCATACCGAGCCAGGCGTCGCCTAATCCCCGGCCGGCGAGCCAATGTCCCCAGGACTTGAGCAGGGCCCGGCAATCCTCCGCCGAGGTCGAGGGCCAGGCCGGGCTGAAGATCATCGATGCCCGCACGGTCTGGCGACCCTCGGACCGGACCTGCCGATAGGCGTCCAGCACCTCGGCGGCAATGCCGTGGCCCTCGAACACGCTGGTGGTGCCCGCCCGGTTGTAGAGTTTCATCGATGCCGCGAGCGCGCCGGCCCGCTCGCTGGCGGAGAAATGCGGCGCCCGGCGCATCAGGCTCATCTCGACCACCGGCATCTTGTTGGTCTCGACGAAGATGCCGTTCGGCTCGCCTGCGGCATCGCGGCAGATCTCGATGGACGCGGCCGGCGCCACCGTCGAGGCATCGATGCCGGCCAGCCGCAGGGCGCGGCTGTTGGCGATCGAAACCAGTGGCAGGGTCGAGCGCCAGTAGCCCCAGATCGAGCGGATATAGACCGGGTTGTCAGGCGCGGCGCGGTCAAGGTCCCAGCGGTCGGGGAAGCGATGTTCCGCGATTCCCGCCAGCACGCTCTCATAGCTGGGGGGAATGCCGATCGGCATGGTGATGATCCACTCGCCCGGCTTCTTCGTTCGGGCGATCTCGGCGATGCGCGCGACGATGTCCTCGATCGAACGGCAATCGGCGAGCGAGGGCAGCACGCTCTTCAGGCCTTCGCGGTCGAGATGGGCATGGCCATCGATGAGGCCGGCGGTGACGGTCTTGCCGGCGAGATCGACATGCTCCGTCTCGGCCGAGGCAAGGGCGGCGATCTCGCTGGAGCTCCCAAGTGCGACGATACGGTTTCCCGCGATGGCCAGGGCCTCGCAGGGCCCCGCCTCACTGAGAATCCGGCCATTGACCAGAACGAGCGACGGGCTGGTGCCGGGGAGAACGGACGGCATGGATATCCTCATCAAGGCTTGTCTGGGCCCGGTGTGACCGGCGACGGGCGGGAAGGACGGGCGGGACGGACGCGAAAGCGCGAAGGGGTCAGGAAGCGGGGCCGGGGGCGCCGTCGAGATCGGAGGCGACGAAGACCTTGCGGGTGAATTCGATATGCTCGTCGAGCAGCCTGACGGCGCGATCGACGTCATGGTCCAGGGCCGCATTCATCAAGGCGGTATGCGGCTCGAGCGCCAGCGCATCGCGCAAGGCCGCGAAGGCGGGACTGTCCTGCCATGGCGTGCCCGCCGCGCTGTGCGAAAGCGCGGGCGCGATCGAGAGGATGCGGTGATGCCGGCGCAGCTGATCCTTGATCTGCACGTAGAAGCGCATCAGCCAGCGCGACGTGCAGGCGGCCAGCAGGGCCAGATGGAACGCCTCGTGCCGCTCTTCCCAATCGCTGATGACCAGCTCTTCCGGCTTTTCCACCGGCGGCGTGCAGCGCGAGAGCCGGAAATGGGCGGCGACCAGCGCGGTCTCCCACGCCTCGTCGCCATTGGCGATGGATTCCGCCAGCATCGGCAGCTCGACCAGGCGCCGGGCCCTGGTCAGGTCGCTCAACTCCTCCAGCGAGACGGGCGCGACCGCGTAACCCTTGTTGGCGCTGGAGGTGACCAGGCGCTCGGCCTCAAGGCGCGACAAGGCCTCGCGCAACGGGGTCCAGCCGATGCCGTAGGCCTCCCGCATGGCGCCGAGCTTCAGCGGCGCACCCGGCCGCAGCCGCGTTTCGAGGATCTCCTGGCGCAGCGTCCGGTAGGCGGTTTCGGTCTTGGTGGCGACGTCGGTTTCGTCCATTGGATCCTCGCATGCTACCGGCAATATATATAATATGACGCGATTGGCAAAATTATATATATCAATTGACATCTTCGATATCGGTCTCGATAGTCCCCGACAGATGGGCCGCGCTGGCGGCATCGGCCATGAGTGGAGGCGAGATGAACCTGGCATCGCTGGACAGGGCAGGGGTGGCGTCCGAGATCGCGCGGCGCGACGGCGCCGATCCGCTGGGGCACCTGCGCGCCCGTTTCCATTTGCCTGCGGGCGCGATCTATCTGGCCGGCAATTCGCTCGGCCCGGCGCCGGTGGCTGCCTTCAGCGACATGGTGGTCGCCATGCGCGAGGAATGGGCGGAAGGGCTGGTGCGCAGCTGGAACGATGCCGGCTGGTTCGCCCTGGTCAATACGCTGGGCGACCGTCTGGGGCGTCTGATCGGCGCGGCGCCAGGGCAGACGGTGGTGTGCGATTCCGTCTCGGTGAATGTCTACAAGGCGCTGCATGCCGCGCTCGCGCTGCGCCCCGATCGCAATGTCATCGTCGCCGAAGGCGGCAGCTTCCCCACCGATCTCTATGTCGCCGAAGGCGTGGCGGCCGGGCGGCCCGATCTCGTCCTGAAGCTCGAGGGCGTCGACGCCCCGCGGATCGAGGATCTGGTCGACGAGCGCACCGCGGTCGTGCTGGTCAACCATGTCGACTACAAGACCGGCGAACTGCGCGACATGGCGGCGCTCAACCGGCTGATCCACGCCAAGGGCGCCGTCGCGGTCTGGGACCTCTGCCACAGCGCCGGCGTCGTGCCGGTCGATCTCGACGGCGCGGGAGCCGATCTCGCGATCGGCTGCACCTACAAATACCTGAACTGCGGTCCGGGCGCCCCGGCCTTCATCTATGCGGCGGCGCGTCATCACGATGCCCTGTCGCAGCCGCTCTCCGGCTGGTGGGGCCATGCCGCCCCCTTCGCCTTCGAGCGCGGCTACCGGCCGGCAGGTGGCATCCAGCGCCTGCTGTGCGGAACGCAGCCGATCCTGTCCATGCGCGTCGTCGACGCCGGCCTCGCCGCGATCGAGGATGTCGAGATGTCCGCACTGCGGGCCAAGAGCCTCGCGCTGACCGATCTGTTCATGGAGCTGGTCGAGCCGGTCTGCCACGCCCATGGCGCCGCCATCGTCACGCCGCGCGCTCATGCGGCGCGCGGCAGCCAGGTCTCGATCACCTCAGACAACGGCTATGCCGTCGTACAGGCCCTGATCGCGCGCGGCGTGATCGGCGATTTCCGGGCCCCGGACATGATGCGCTTCGGCTTCGCACCCGCCTATCTCGGCTATGCCGATATCGAGCGCGCCGCCCATGCCTTCAACGACGTCATGACCTCGGGGATCTGGCGCGACGAGCGTTTCGCCAAACGGCGCGCCGTGACCTGACGGCGCCGCGATACGGCCAACAGCAAGAGCGCAGCCGGCGAACCCCGCGCATGCGCCGGTCAAAAAATGAGCGCAAGTCCGCAAGCCGTTTGCAGCGGCGAGCGGCGGTTCCAGGGGAGGGACACGTGAAGACTCTGTTCAAGGCAGGATTCGTCAAGGCAGGACTCATGAAGTCTGGCCTCGCTGCAGCCGCGTTGGCGGMGGCCGCGACATTTTCCGCTGCGGCCCAGGCCGGGCCGACGCTCGATGCCATCCGCAAGCGCGGCGAAGTCACCTGCGGGGTCAGCACCGGCATCGGCGGCTTCTCGATCGCCGACAGTTCGGGCCGCTGGACCGGGCTGACGACCGATTTCTGCCGGGCGGTCTCGGCGGCGGTGCTCGGCGATGCCGCACGGGAGAAGTTCGTCCCGCTCAGCCCGCAGCAGCGCTTCACGGCCCTGCAATCGGGCGAGATCGACATGCTCACCACCGTCGCGACCTGGACGCTGACACGCGACGCCTCGCTCGGCCTGCTCTATGCCGGYGTCTATTTCTACGACGGCCAGGGTTTCCTGGTGCCGAAATCGCTCGGCCTGAAGAGTGCGCTCGAACTGGACGGCGCCAGCATCTGCACCGCCACCGGCACGACGAGCGAGCTCAATCTCGCCGATTATTTCCGGGCCAACGGCAAGAAATTCACGCCGGTCGTGTTCGAGGCCCAGAASGAGGCGCGGGCCGCCTTTTTCAGTGGCCGCTGCCAGGCCTTCTCTGCCGACATGTCCTATCTGTCCTCGGTCAGGGCTTCCGACGCACCCAATCCCGACGAATGGCAGATCCTGCCGGACATGATCTCGAAGGAGCCGCTCGGGCCGGTCGTCGGCCGCAACGACCTGGAATGGTTCACCGCCGTCAAATGGGTCCTGATGGCGCTGATCGAGGCGGAGGAGAAGGGCATCACCGCCGCCAATGTCGACCAGATGAAGGAGAGCGCGAACCCGGAGATCAAGCGCCTGCTCGGCGTCACCGGCGATATGGGCCAGAGACTCGGCCTCGACCCGGGTTGGGCCTATCGCGCGATCAAGCGGGTCGGCAATTACGGCGAGATCTTCGAACGTAATGTCGGCCCCAGGACGGCTCTGCGCATGGAGCGCGGTGCCAACGCGCTCTGGACAAAGGGCGGGCAGATGTACGCCATGCCGACGCGCTGAGATGAGCGCCGTCGCGATCGCGCCGACGCGCCTGGCGAGAGGCTGGAACGACCCGTCCTTTCGGGCCCTGGCGACGCAGGTGATCGTGCTGGCCGTGCTGGCCGGCACCATCGCCTTCCTCGCCACGAACCTCGTCGGCAATCTGGAGGCGCGCTCGATCCGGACGGGCTTCGGCTTCGTCTGGCAGGCGGCCGGCTTCGAGATCGGCCAGAGCTTCATCGCCTACAGCGCCAGCGCGAGTTTCGGCCGGGCGCTGTTGGTCGGTCTGCTCAACACGCTCGTGGTTGCCGTGCTCGGGATCGTGCTGTCGACGCTTGCCGGCTTCGTCGTCGGCATTGCCAGCCTGTCGCGCAATCCCCTCGTCAGCCCGCTGGCCAGGCTCTATGTCGAGCTCGTCCGCAACACGCCGCTGCTGCTGCAGCTCTATCTCTGGTATGCGGTGCTGACCCAGATGCTGCCGGCCGCTTCGGCTGCGCCGCAGCTGCTTCCCGGTGTCTATCTCGCCAAGAGCGGCCTGCATTTCCCGGTGCTGCAGCATGGCGCCGACCTCATCCTGGTGGCGGTGATCGTCGGCCTCGTCGCCTTCGCCGGTCATGGCCTGTGGGCCCGGCGCCGGGCGGAGCTGACGGGCGCGCCGGCGAAGCTCTGGCCCGGATTGCTGCTGCTCCTGCTGCCGCTTGCCACCGTGGCGCTCGATCTCGCCGCGACGACCTCCTTCGACATGCCGCGGCCGACCCGCTTCGGCTTCTCCGGCGGCGGCATGATCACGCCGGAACTGACGGCGCTCCTGATCGGGCTGTCGCTCTATAACGCCGCCTTCATCGGCGAGATCCTGCGTGCCGGGATCTTGTCGGTCAGCCGCGGCCAGCGCGAGGCCGCTGCTGCGCTGGGGCTGACGCAGGGCCAGGCGCTGCGCCTGGTGGTGATCCCGCAGGCGATGAAGGTCGCCGTGCCGCCGCTCGCCAGCCAGTATCTCAATCTGGCCAAGAACACCTCGCTCGCCATCGCGATCGGCTATCCCGACCTGATGTCGATCGGGAACACGATCATCAACCAGACCGGCCAGGCGGTCGAGGTCATCGCGATCCTGATGAGCGTGTACCTCGCGCTCAGCCTCGCGATCTCGGGCTTCATGAACTGGTACAATAGCCGCGTCGCGCTCAAGGGGGCGTCATGAGCGCCGCCGCCCCTTCAGTGCGGGAACGCCTGTTCGGCAGCGTCG
This sequence comes from Allobosea sp. 01N443, assembly GCF_056399325.1. Lineage (NCBI taxonomy): Bacteria > Pseudomonadati > Pseudomonadota > Alphaproteobacteria > Hyphomicrobiales > Alloboseaceae > Allobosea > Allobosea sp. 01N443. The sequence continues at coordinate 20,150 of NZ_JBFTRC010000044.1, read as the reverse complement.
GCAACACGCTGCTGACGGTCGTGATGCTCGGCCTCTTCGTCACCTACGTCCCGTCGCTGCTGCGCTGGGCCGTGTTCGATGCAACCTGGTGGGCGGCGTCTCCGGCGACCTGCCGCGCCATGGGCGGGGCCTGCTGGGCCTTCGTCCACGAGAAATTGCGGCTGATCCTGTTCGGCCGCTACCCGTTCGAAGAGCAGTGGCGACCTTTCGCTGCCTTGCTGCTGACCATCGCGCTGGTGCTGGCGAGCTGCTCGCTGCGCTTTGGGGGGCGGGCCGTCATCGCGGGCTGGCTGCTGGGGATCCCCGCCGTGATCGTCCTGATGCGCGGCGGCGTGCTCGGCCTGTCCTTTGTGGCGACCGATCTATGGGGCGGGCTGCCGCTGACGGTTTTCCTCGCGGTCGGCGGCATCCTCGGCGCATTCCCGCTCGCCATTGCGCTGGCACTCGGACGGCGCTCGCAGCTCGGCATCATCAGGGGCGTCTGCGTCATGTTCATCGAGATGGTCCGCGGCGTCCCGCTGGTCAGCGTGCTGTTCATGGCCTCGTTCATGATTCCGCTCTTCCTGCCGGGAAAGCTGCAGGTCGATGCTCTGCTGCGTGCCCTCATCGCCATCACGCTGTTCAGCGCGGCCTATCTGGCGGAAGCCATCCGCGGCGGCCTGCAGGCCGTGCCCGCCGGGCAGGAGCAGGCGGCCAAGGCGCTCGGGCTCGGCTATTGGCAGACATCGTTGCTGGTTGTCGTGCCGCAGGCGCTGCGCCTTGCCGTTCCGGCGATCGCCAACCTGTTCATCGGCCTGTTCAAGGATACGTCCCTCGTCGGCATCGTCGGCCTGACCGACCTCCTGCTCGCAACCAAGCAGGCGCTGGGCGATCCGCAATGGCGCAGCTTCTCGCTCGAAGGCTATCTCTTCGTCGCTCTGCTCTATGTCGCGTTCTGCTCCTTCATCTCGCATTACAGCCGCGCGTTGGAGAGGCGCCTGCAACGCCAGGCTGTGTGAGTTCCAGCAAGCCGCGGCAAAGCGGACGGAGCGGCCATTCGAGGCTGCTTCTGCGACGGCAGCCGCCGTCCGCTCAGGTCATGTCTCGCCCTTCCGCCTGGCCATCCGGAGGGCGGTGGGGCTTGTCGCGATCGGGGCATTCGATCGGCGTCAGGCCGCTTCGGAGACGCCCTTCGCCGCGGCGATCTGGATGCGGTTCCTTCCGAGCGCTTTTGCCTTGTAGAGCGCGAGGTCGGCGGCCGAGAGCAGTTCGGCGAGGGCGGTTGCGTTCGATGCGGCTTCGGCCAGCCCGATGCTGACGGTTGCCGTCATCTGCAAGCCATCGCTTCTCGCGGCACGTTCGGCAAATTCCCTGGCCACAGTCTCGCCGATCCGGCTGGCTGCCATGCTGTCCAGGCCCGGCAGCAGGATCGCGAACTCTTCCCCGCCCAGGCGGCCGATGACCCCGTTCGCGCCGGCGATGTCGCGCGACACGGCGGCGAAGAGCCTTAGCACCGCATCGCCGGCGTCATGCCCGTAGCGGTCATTGATCGCCTTGAAGTGATCGAGGTCGAAGGCGAGCATTGAGACCGGCCGCTGCGCCGCCCCATCCCGCAGCGCCCTCGCGCCATGTTCGAAAAAGCCCTGGCGGTTGCGCAGCCCGGTGAGGAAATCGGTGCGGGAATCGGCCAGGAGCTGCGCCTGATATTCCTCGCGGATCAGAGCCATCAAGGCCATCGGCATCGCGACAGTGAACAGCACAGCCTCGTACATCGTGACCTTGGCGAGAACCGGCAGCAGGCTCTCCCCGTAGGTTGTGACGAGCACAGGCGCGACAGTCGCGCGCAGGAAATAGAACAGGCCGTGGCAGACGAAGACCCCGACCGCGATCGGCCGGGATCGCAGGGGCTTCACAGCGCGGCTGCGCAACAGGACAAGCGCCGTCAGGCCGCAGATCGCGGCGATCGGCAGCGAGCCGACATAGGTCCAGAAGAACACCGGAAACTCTTCGCCGCCGATGGCCCAGGCAGCGGCCAGGACAATGAGCACTGCGGCGCAGCGGCCGATGCGTACGCGCTCGTCGAGGCATCTGACGCCCTGGAGAACCAGGAGGTAGCCGAGAACCATGACGATATTGGTGAGGGCTGGGCCGGTGATGCCGGGAAACGCCTCGCGCCTCATGGCCAGCAGGCAGCCAATGGCGAAAGCGACATAGCCGGCGGCCCATATTCCGAGTGGGCGCGAGCGCTGGGCATGCGCCTTGCGCTCCCAGAGCGTCATCGCTGCGGCGACCAGCGATGTTCCAACGGTCAAGTACCAGAGGGTCGGAAGGTCCATGTTCATCGCGTCATTGGGACCTGGCCTCAGGCACGTCAGGCGAGGTCGGGAGGGTCCTTTATGGCAGCGTCACTCCTTTCATGTGCGAGAAAGGAATTAACATTTGTTGAGCTTGACGGCGCACCTCGCGTCATCGTCCGAGCCGGAAACCTGCCCGAGCCTTGAGAAGCCCGGGAGCCTCTGCGATAGGATGAGGCCTGAAAGCCATCGCGGAGGGGCTCATCCTGCGTATCGTCGTCGAGCGTGCCCTGCGCCGGAACTGGGACCGCCTGTTCTTCTATGCGCTGCGGCTGAGCGGCAGCCGGGACGCGGCGGCCGATCTGCTGCAATCCTGCGCGATGAAGGCGCTGGCCGCGTCGCCCCCCGAGGAGGACGAGCGTCTCCGGCCCTGGCTCTTCACGATCCTGCGCAATCTCTGGATCGACGAGCATCGCCGCGGGCAGGCCTCTGTGCTTGCCGCCACCGAGGCGGAAGCGCCCGAGGGCGCATTTTGGCGCCATCATGACAGCCTGATCGCCGAGATCACCGTGCGCCAGGCGCTCGAACGTCTCGATCCGTCGCATCGCGACATCCTCGAGCTGATCGATCTCGCCGGGTTTCGCTATGGCGAGGCGGCCGAGATTCTCGGCATTCCCACGGGGACCGTGATGAGCCGGATCAGCCGGGCGCGGGCAGCGCTGCTGGAGGCGATCGAGGGCGGCAATCTCCGCGTCCTGCCCGCACGGCGCCGCCAGGCGGGTGGCTGACATGACCGGGCGCGAAACCATCTCCTGGGATCTGCTCAACGCCTATGTCGATGGCGAGATGGAGCCGGGCGAGGCGGCCAAGGTCGCAGCTGCGATCGCGGCCGATCGCGAGATCGCCGCCAAGGTCGCGACGCTGACGCATCTGCGCGCCACCATGCGCGCGCTGCCGCCGCAGGAAGAGGCGCCGCCCTTCGCCTTGCCGGAACCCCCGCCGCCAACGCGACTGAAGCCCCGGCCATGGCTGCAGGTGGCGGCCGCGCTGCTCATCGCCTGCGGGCTCGGCGTCGCCTGGTTCGGCCTGTATCGCACGGACCCCGCAGAATCACCGCTGACCGCGGCCGTTGCCGCGCATCGGCTCTGGCTCGCCCAGGTGCCCGCCGCCCAGGCGCAGCGTCTCGGCGTCGAGTTGGCAGGCGCCGATGTCGACGCCCTGCCGGATCTGTCGCTCGCTTCGCTGCGCCTCGTGCATCTCTCGCTCGACCCCGCCGTGCGGCGCGGCGGCGGCGTGCTTGCCGGCTATGTCGGACCCAATGGCTGTCGCGTCGGCCTGTGGATCGCGCCGATCGACGACAGCCTGCCGGCGCGGCCAGCCGTACAGGATCGCGAGGGTTTTGCGATCCGCGCCTGGCACGGCCACCACGCGAGCTACGCCCTGATCGGGCAGGGCATCGATCCCGCCCGCCTCGACGGCATTGCCGCCCTCGTCGCGAGGCTGACCGAGGATGAACGCAGCATCCCGCGCGAACAGATCGCGGCGCTGGCCGAGGCGCGCAGCCTCCGGCCCGCTTGCGTCGGCTGACGGATTTTTTCGCTCCGCCAGAATATTTTTCTCGACCTGGAATAAATCGCATCGGCCCGGCGTCGTCTCCAGCGAGGAACATGTCCTCGGGAGAAAACACCATGTTGGAAGACGTCCAGGCGCGGGATGCCGCCGCCGAACCGCATCACGATTCAGTCTCCGAACGCTCCACCGCCCCACGCGCATCGCGACGCCTCCTGCTCGGCGGCAGCCTGGCAGCGCTCGGCGCCTCGCTTGGCGGCCTGCCGCGCCTCTCGATCGTATCGTCGGCTGCCGCGCAGGGCGCTCCTGCTGCCGCGCCCGCAGCCGCCCCGCCAAAGGGGCCGCAGCCCTTCGATTTTCCGGGCAAGGACAAGGGCCTGGTGCTTCTGGGCGATCGGCCACTCGTCGCCGAGACGCCGGAAAGCCTGCTCAATGACGACACCACGCCGATCTCAAAATTCTTCATTCGCAATAACGGTCAGATCCCCGAGCCGGTGGCGAATGCCGAGACCTGGCAGCTCAAGATCGAGGGCGAGGTCGAGGAGCCGCTGACCCTGACTCTGGCCGAGCTGAAATCTCGCTTCGCGGCACAGACCTTCCGGATGGTGCTGGAATGCGGCGGCAATGGCCGTTCCTTCTACCAGCCAGCCGGGCGCGGCAACCAATGGACCAATGGCGGCGCCGGTTGCGCCGAATGGACCGGGGTGCGCCTCGCCGATGTGCTGAAGGCCGCGGGTCTCAAAGCCGGCGCCAGGTTCACCGGCCATTTCGGCGCCGATCCGCATCTCTCCGGCGACACCACCCGCGATGCGATCTCGCGCGGCATGCCGATCGAGAAGGCGCTCGAGCCGCATTCGCTGATCGTCTGGGCCATGAACGGAGAGCCGCTGCCGCATATCCATGGCGGCCCGTTGCGCCTGCTCGTCCCGGGCTGGCCGGCCTCACTCTCGTCGAAATGGCTGAACCGCATCCTGGTGCGCGCAACCCCGCATGACGGGCAGGGCATGGGCGGAACCTCCTACCGCATCCCGACCGTGCCGCTCATTCCCGGGTCGAATGCCGACGGCAAGACCAATTTCACCGACATGACCTCGATGCCGGTGCGCTCGATCATCACCGCGCCCGCCAATGGCACGCGCCTGCCGGCTACTACCCGCGAGGTCGCCCTGCGCGGTGCCGCCTGGGCCGGCGATCACGATGTCGCCAAGGTCGAGGTCTCCTTCGATGCCGGCCAGCGCTGGCAGGCCATGACGCTGGCGAAGCCGAAGAACCGCTATGACTGGGTGCGCTGGACCGGCGCGGTGACCCTGCCGAGCGAGGGCTATTTCGAGCTCTGGGTCCGCGCCACGGATTCCCGCGGGGTTGCCCAGCCGCATGTCGCGACCAACTGGAACCCGCAGGGCTACGGCTCCAACCCGTTCCACCGCACCGCGATCCTGGTCGGTTGACGATGGCCGCGCTTCACTCGCTCCGGATGGCCGCTCTTGCGGCCATCCTCCTCGCCCCCGCCGGCAGTTTTGCCCAGGAGGAGACGCCCGAGTCGCTGCCGGATTTCCGCGGCCGCGACGAAACCTTTGGCTACTGCATCGGCTGCCATTCGATGAAGGTCGTCGGCCGCCAGGGCATGGATCGCGTCCGCTGGGACGAAACCCTGAACTGGATGACCGAGAAGCACAGCATGTCGGCGCCCGATCCGGAGATGCGCGCGATCCTGCTCGACTATCTCGCCCAGGCTTTTCCGCCGAAGGCTCCGGCCCAGAGCGGCGGTTGGGTCAGTCCCTTCGCGCCCAAACCATAGGACTCCAACGATATGAAGCTTGCCTCACTGCTGGGGGCTGCGCTGCTCGCGGCCGCCGCCCAGCCCGCGCGTGCCCAGGATGCCGCCGCCGGCGAGAAGGTCTATGCCCAGTGCCGCGCCTGCCATCAGCTCGGCGAGACCGCCAAGAACACGGTCGGGCCGATCCTCAACGGCGTGATCGGCCAGAAGGCCGGAACCCGCGAAGGCTATGGCTACAGCGCCGCGATGAAGGATTCCGGGCTGACCTGGGACGACGCCACCTTCGCCAACTACATCCAGAACCCGCGCACAAAGGTGCCGGGCACCAAGATGATCTATGCCGGACTGAAGGACGAGAAGCGCATCGCCGATCTGCTGGCTTTCCTCAAGCAGTTCGATGCGAGCGGAAAGAAGGGTGGGTGACGGAGCGCGCCCCGGTGCCCTCTAAAGCATCGGCCCGAAACGTGGATTGCGGTTTTCGGGACAGAGCCGGCGCAAATACAAAGGGTTAGATCATCTGACCGGATAGGATTTCCTGTCCTATGATCTAGCCCGGCCGCGCAGGTTGCAGCGCTTCGTGACGATGACGGCTGGATCGGCGCGCGCCTCGGGCTGGCCGGGGTAGGGCAAGGCACGGTCGCCGGGCCGTGGCGGGCATGACGCTCGAAGCCTTGCGGTCTCTCCGTCCCGCTTCTGCAGTTGCAGGAAGGGGCGAGGCGGGGCACACAGGCTGCAGCATGTTCGGCATCACCCTGCGCACGCAGGACCCTGCAAAGCCCTTCTGGGCGCTGGTCGACAAGGCCTCGGCCTTCGAGACCGCGCCCTCGATCCGCGCGCTCGGCTATTTCCCCCACATCACGCTGGCGCGCTGCCCGGCGATCGGGACATCCAGCCTCGCCGCCGCCGCGGAGGCGCTCGCGGGCGAACCGGCCTTCGCGCTGACCTTCGAGCGGATTGAATTCTTCGATACCGAGCCGCTGGTGCTCTGGCTGAATCCCAGCCTCGATCAGCGCCTGATCGAGGCTCACGCAAGGTTGCATGCACGTGTCGATCCCGCACTCTGCGACCCGCATTACYTCGCGGAGCACTGGAGGCCGCATCTGACGATCGCGATGGCGATCGGTGGGACACAGCGGGAGTCTGCTTTCGACTTCGCCAAGCGGCCGTTTGCGCCGTTCACGCTGACCTTCGATGTCGCGGATTGCCTGTCCTGGCCGCCGGTCAGCATCCTGCAGACGCGAACGCTGGACCAAGAGCCGGCTTAGCAATCGCGTGGATTGAATCGGATGCTCGGGCCCGCCTGCGGCGGTCCTCGCTGCACGGGGAAGAGCGGTGCAGCCTGCCCGTTTGCGGGTGATCGGAAGGGCGCGGCGGGTGGTCAGCAGGCGGCCGGCCGCGTAGCATATCGATGCACAATCGCGGACTGCATCGCCATGCTCTCAAGATCGCTCAAGACCTTCCTGACCGTGGCGCGAACGCTGAATTTCACCCGCGCCGCCGAAGAGGTTCATCTCGCGCAGTCGAGCGTGAGCGACCAGATCCAGGCCCTGGAAACTGAACTCGGGGTTGGCCTTTTCACGCGTTCGAGGCTCGGTCTGGAGCTGACGCCTGCCGGAAAAGTTCTCCAGCCCTATGCCGAGGAGCTGACGCAACTGGCGGATGAAGCGCGGGCGGCGATGAGCGCGATCGCGGCGCACCCTGCCGGATCCGTCACCATCGGCGCGTTGGAGACCATCGCGTCGGCGAAGCTCCCGCAATGGCTTGCAGGCTTTTCGCGCAAGCATCCCGAGATCACGCTCACGATCAAGATCGGGAGYAGCGGAGAACTATTGAGGCAACTGGTGGATGGAGACATCGATGTCGCCTTCCGTTTCGACCAGCCGGATCTCGATGAACGTCTGGCCAGGCGTGCGATAGCGACGGCGCCCCTCGTCATCATCGGGTCCCCCGACAATCGCAGCGCGCTCCCCGGGGATCTTGCTGCATTCGCCGGCGCGCGCTTCATCGTCACCGAAGTTGGATGCGTCTATCGGCGGCTGTTCGACGAGGCTTTCGCTCAGGCGGGCCTCGCACGCCCGAGCCCCGCAGCCGAGGTCGGCAGCATCGCCATGATCGTGCGCCTGGTCGCGAGCGGGGCGGGCCTCGGCCTCGTCCCGCGCTTCGCCGTCACCGAGGCCCTGGAGCGCGGCGAGGTCGCGGACGCACCATGGCCCGGACCGCCGCCCTCGCTCTCGATGATATGGCGGCGCCGCCGCATCCAGCCCGCGGCGCTCAAGCATGTGCTGGCCGCCAGCGACAGTTTCGAACCGGTCAGATCAGCCGGTGTCCGCCCTCGACATGCAATACCGTCCCCGTCGTGAACCCGTTGCCCATCAGGAACCGAACAGCGTCCGCAATGTCATCGGGCTGACCGATCCGCCCAACCGGCAGGCGCTCGGCCATGGCGCCCAGCACCTCGTCCTTGCGGTCTCCGGCGACGAAAGCCCAGATCGGCGTGTCGACCCAGCCCGGCGACACCGCATTGACGCGGATCGGCGCCAGTTCGACCGCAAGCGCCCGGACCAGCCCTTCCAGCGCCGCGTTCACGGCCGCCACCGCAGCCCCGCGGGCCGAGGGCCTGTAGGCGGCGATACCGGAGGTGAAGGTGAGCGAGCCATCGCGACCGATCTTCGAGACGCCATGCTTGGCCAGCAGCAGTGGCGCATAGATCTTGCTGTCCACGGCTCTCTGGACGGCCTTCAGGTCGAGTGCGGGCAGGAGTTCGTAAGCGCCCTCGATGTCAGCCACCGTGCAGACGACATGGTCGAGCGCGCCGACGCGCTCGAAGAGCGTCACCATCTGCTCTTCGCGGGAGACATCGGCAACGACGGCGGCGAGCGCCGCGGGAAAGCGGAGAGCCTCTTCGGCAGCCCGCAACCGGGCTTCATTGCGTCCGACGATGATGACTTCGGCGCCGGCGTCGAGGCAGTGCCGCGCCAGGGCCAGACCCATCCCGGATGCGCCTCCGGCGATGAGAACCTTCTTATGCGCGAGCGCCTTATCCATGATGATCGATCCCTTCGGGTTTTGAAACGTCGTCGGCAGACGTCGCAGGCCGGGCGGAGCCTTTGAAGCGGAATAAACCGATCGTGGTATCGGAAGCACCGATGCTTGGCCCTGCTAGATCACCGGACCGGATATCGTATCCAGTCCGGTGATCTAACCCTTTGTCTTTGCATCGGCTTTCCCGAAAACCGCAATCCACTTTTCGGGCCGATGCTTTAGGCGACACTGCCGGTCATCAGGGTCGACGAACGGCCGCTTCCCGCGGAGGGGCCGTTTCCTGCACGAAAACTGCACAACAATCCTGAGATCCTGAGCATTCTCAGGACCGGCGCTGCAATCGGCTGCGGCATCTCTGCGGCATGGCAGAGATCGTCGCTCCCCGTTCCCTCACATCAAGGCTGCCGCGCCGGCTGGCCCGCGATGGCTGGTGGCTCGTGGCCGGACCGCTCCCTGCCGAGACCGCCATCCTGGCCTTTCCCGCTCCGCCGCGCGGCCCCCGCGCGCCCGAATCCTCGATCAGCGAAGCCCCATGCCCATGTCCTCCCTTTCAGCAGAACCCCTAGAGCCGATATCCTCCCTGCCAGCGGAGCTGACGGCATCGCCGTTCGCGAGCCGCGCGACGCGCTGGCTCGCGACCCGGCTCGGGCTCGCCGCCGGCCTGGTGCTGCTCGCCGATTTCCTGTTCTACGGCCATTGGCTCGGCATCTCGCTCGCCTATTTCCTGGCGGCGCTTGCCATCGCTTCGCTCTGGGCGAACCCAATCCGCGCCGGCGCCGGCAGGCGCATCCTGGCGCTCGCGGTGCTGGGGGCGGGGCTGCTCGCCATCGCCGAGGAGGTCAGCCTGCTGTCTTCCTTCGTTGCGATCCTCTGCACGGCGGCCTTTGCCGTCATTCTCAGCCAGCAGCAGGCGCGCTGGCAGGAGCTGCTGCGGCAGGCGAGGCTGATGCTGCTGTCCGGCGCCGGCGGGCTAAGGCGGGATATCGGCCGTGTCGGCCGCCTCTCGGCACGGCGTCGGCGCGCATCCTCCGGCAGCGCCTGGCTCATCGGCTGGGTCGTGCCGCTGGTCCTCGTCGGCGTGTTCGCAACCCTGTTTGCCTCCGCCAATCCGCTCGTCGAGATCTGGCTGAACCGCATCGACCTCAGGCTGTTGCTTGATCTGCTCTCGCCCTGGCGCGCCGCCTTCTGGCTGATGATGCTTTGCCTGGTCTGGCCGATGCTGCATGTCCGGCTCGCCCGCAAGCGCCAGGCGAAGGCGAACCCTGCGGCGCCCCTCACGCCCGATCGCCACGGGCTCCTCGGCGACACGGCGATCCTGCGTTCGCTCGTCCTGTTCAACGCGCACTTTGCCGTGCAGACCCTGCTCGACATCGCCTATCTCTGGGGTGGCGTCGCACTGCCGGACGGCATGAGCTATGCCGCTTACGCCCATCGCGGCGCCTATCCGCTCGTCGTCACGGCGCTGCTGGCGGCCGTCTTCGTCTTGGTCGCGATGCGGCCGGCCGGCGCCTCCGAGCGCCACCGCCTCGTCCGGCCGCTGGTTCTCGCCTGGGTCGGCCAGAACATCATGCTGATGGTCTCGACGCTGCTGCGGCTCGATCTCTATGTCGAAGCTTATTCGCTGACCTGGCTCCGGCTCGTCGCCTTCATCTGGATGCTGCTCGTCGCGCTCGGCCTGGTGCTGATCATCGTCCAGATCGTCGGGCGGAAATCGGTCAACTGGCTCGTCTCGGCCAATGCCGCCGCGCTGGCGCTGGCGCTCTACGCCTTCTGCTTCGTCAACACGCCGGCGGTGATCGCCAACTACAATTTCCGCCATTCCCAGGAGCTGCGCGGCACGGGCTCGCGACTCGATGCCGCCTATCTGACATCGCTCGGTCCCCAGGTGATCCCGGCCTTCGATCGCTACACGCCGCGCGTCGCCGCAGTTGGTCGCACAGTCCCCAATTCGACCTGGTCCTGGAACCCCAACAGGCTGCCGGGCAACCGTGGGTACATGGCCGATCGCCACCACAGGGAACAGGCGGATTGGCGGGCCTGGGGCTTTCGCGCGTGGCGCCTGTCGCGCTACTTGGCTAACACTCCCCATGCCCCGCTCGGGGGCAAGAGCAGCCCGGCCCCAGCTGACCAGTGACAGGCACGTGACGATGGCGCCCCGCATTCTTGTGGTCGATGACGACAGTCATATCCGCGAGGTCATCTGTTTCGCACTCGAAAAGGCCGGCATGGCCACGTCAATCGCCCGCGATGGCGTGCAGGCCCTGGAGAGTTTTCGGCGGCAGCCGGCCGATCTCGTCATTCTCGATATCGGCATGCCCGAGATGGACGGGCTCGAGGTCTGCCGCCAGCTGCGCAAATCCTCCGACGCGCCGATCCTCTTCCTCTCGGCGCGGGACGAGGAGATCGACCGGGTACTCGGCCTCGAGATCGGTGGCGACGACTATGTCACCAAGCCGTTCAGCCCGCGCGAACTGGTGGCGCGCGTCACCGTCATCCTCAGGCGCACGCGCACCGGCCGCTCGGTCGGGGCCGCGTCGGTGGAGCCGCTTTCCTGGGGCGCATTGCGGCTCGACCCCGAGTCGCATCTTGCCAGCTTCGCGGGCAGGGCGCTGCCGCTGACGGGGATCGAGTTCGCGATCCTGAAGACCTTTGCGGCCCGTCCCCGCCAGGTCTTCAGCCGCGAGCAGATCCTGGAAAGCGCCTATGGCGGCGCGATCCATGTCGCCGACAGGACGATCGACAGCCATATCCGCAACATCCGCGCCAAGCTCGCGGCATCGGGCTGCGGCAGCGCCATCGACACCGTGCACGGCGTCGGCTTCCGCCTTGGACGCTGCGAGGCCGGGACGTGACGGCCTCTGCCCCGTTCCCGGCCCAGGTCGCCGCGAAATGGCGGCCCAATCTCAGCCTTATCGTCTTCCTGATGCTGACGGCGGTGCTGGCCTTGCCGCTCGTCGGGCTATTCTTCTTCCGGATCTACGAGAACCAGCTCGTCCACCAGACCGAGGCCGAGCTGATCGCCCAGAGCGTGGCCCTCTCAGCCGCCATCCGGCGCGATTTCGAGAGCAACCTGCCGGCCGACGCCGCGCTGGGTGCTCACGTTCCGGCAACGCCGTCCTCGTCGGCGGACGAGCCGTTCAGGCCGATCCTGCCCAGCCTCGACCTGACGCGCGACAACCTGCTGGGCCGCAGGCCGGACGCGAAACCCGCGCCCGAGCCCGCCGGCGCAACCTTCAAGGCTGCCGGCGAGCGGCTTTCGCCGCTGCTCCTGGATACGCAGACAATCACGCTCGCCGGTTTCCGCCTGCTCGACCCCCATGGCGTGGTGATCGCGGGCCGAGACGAGATCGGCCTGTCGCTCGCCCATGTCGAGGAGGTCGCCAAGGCGCTGCAGGGCTCGTTCGCCGCGACCTTGCGGCAGCGCGTCTCGAGCCATGCGCCGCCGCCGCTCTACTCGCTCAGCCGCGGCACCAGCATCCGCATCTTCACGGCGACGCCGATCATCCTGGGGGATCGCGTCGCCGGCGTGCTCTATGCCTCGCGCACGCCGAGCAATGTCTTCCGCCATCTCTATGAGGAGCGCGGCAAGGTCGTGCTGGCCGGCCTCTCCGTCGCAGCGCTCACCCTGCTGATCGGGCTTGCCTTTCACCGCACCATCACCCGGCCGGTGCATGAGCTGATCGCGCGTACGACCGCCATCGGTCATGGCGACCGCAGCGCCATGCGCCCGCTGACGAACCACGGCACCGCCGAGTTCGCGCGCCTGTCGCAGAGCTTCCTGGACATGGCCGGCAGCCTGAACAACCGCTCCGATTTCATCGCGACCTTCGCGGCCCATGTCTCGCATGAGCTGAAATCGCCGCTGACCTCGATCGAGGGCGCGGCCGAGCTGCTGCGTGACGATGGCGCCGGTGACGGCCCTGCGATGAGCGAGGCGAAGCGCCGGCACTTCCTCGGCAACATCATCGCCGACACGCATCGCCTGACCGCGATCACCAACCGCCTGCGGGAACTTGCCCGCGCCGAAAGCACGCCGACCGGCGGCACGACCAGCCTGTCTCCGGCAATCGCCGATCTGCAGCGGGATTTCCCCGGCATCCGGATTCGCGCCGAGGGGGCGCTCGACAGCGCCATCCGCATTTCGGCCGAGAACCTGCGCATCATCCTCAGCCATCTCACCGACAATGCGCTGCGTCATGGCGCGAGCGAGCTCGACATCGTCGCGGCCACGGAGGCGGACCGGCTCTGCCTCACCCTGCGCGACAATGGCAGCGGCGTGTCCCCGAACAACCGGGCGCGGATCTTCGACAGCTTCTTCACCACGCGCCGCGACAGCGGCGGCACCGGCATGGGATTGTCCATCGTCCGCGCCATGCTGAACGCCCATGGCGGCGCGATCGCGCTTCTCGACGACGAGCCCGGCACCACCTTCGCACTGGCCTTTCAACGGGCGCCCGGGGCGGAAACCCATGTCGAGACGAATGTGTCTGAGACAAGCGAGCCCGAGACGGGCCTGCGCTCGCGCGGGATGATGATCGCCCTTTGCCTCGCAACGATCGCCGCGGGGCTGCTCCTGCGCCGTTTCGGGATGGGGCTCGGGCTGCCGTTCGGCGTCGTGAAATATGGCGGCTCGCTGCTCTGGGGGACGATGGTCTACCTTCTGCTGACCATCATCGCTCGGCGTCAGCCGGCATCCCGGCTTGCGATCCTTGCCGCGCTGATCGCGCTCTGCGTCGAGCTCAGCCGCCTCTATCACACGCCCTGGCTCGATGCCTTCAGGCTGACGACGCCCGGCGCGCTGCTGCTCGGGCGCGTCTTCTCGCCCTGGAACCTGGTGGCCTATGGCGCCGGTATCGCGTTGGGCTGGGCGACGGACCGCCTCATTGCACGGGCGCGCCTTTAGCGCCTCGACACCGCCTCATCCCTTCCTTTCATGGGGGGCGCCGAGGGCTCGGGCCGAGCGGCGCCGTCGCGCTCCCCCGTCGCGATCCGGTCGTCCTTGTCATCGAGCAGAATGCGCTCGGCCGCTCCGTCGAGATCCTCATACTGGCCGCTCTTGAGGGACCAGAGGAAAGCGGCGAGCGCTGAGGCGCCGAGCAGGAGGGCCAGGGGCACGAGGAAGACGAGGCTGCTCATTGGCCCGGCTCCGCGGCCAGCCTCGGCTCTGCCGGCATCGCGTCGGCCGGGCGAGGGGATCCGGCCTTATCCACTTTGAGACGCAGCGCATTGGCGACGACGAGGACGGAGGAAAGCGACATGGCGAGCGCCGCGATCAGCGGGGTGACATAGCCCGCAATCGCGATCGGCAATGCGACGGCATTGTAGAGGATCGCGAGCGCAAAATTCTGCCGCACCAGCAGGGCGGAGCCGCGCGCGAGCTTGAGTGTGGTCGGGATCGCGTCGAGCCCGTCATGCAGGAAGACGAAATCGGCTGCATTGCGGCCGATATCGGCGGCCGAGGCCGGCGCAATCGAGACATGCGCCGCGGCGAGCGCGGGTGCATCGTTGAGGCCATCGCCGATCATCAGCACCTTGCGGCCCTGGGCCGCGAGGGCGGCGAGCCGCTCGACCTTCTGCGCCGGCAGCAACCCCGCGGCGACCGTGCCGATGCCGAGCCTGGCGGCAATGCTGTGCACGGCGGCTTGCGTATCGCCGGAGAGCAGTGCGATTGCGATGTCCTCGTTGCGCAACGCAGCGATTGCGGCCTGCGCCTGCGGACGCAACGTCTCCTCGAACACGAAGCTGGCGAGCAACGTGCCGTCGCGGCTGAGCACAGTGCCAGCCTCCTGGCTGCCAGCGCCTGCGGCAAGCGCCCATTCGGCCCGACCGAGGCGGTAGAGTTGTCCCTGCAGCCACCCTTCGATGCCGAAACCGGGATATTCCCGAAGGTCCGACAGCGCGGGGCCGCCGGCCGGCGCTGCAGCGGCAATCGCGCGCGAGAGCGGATGGCTGGAGCGGCGGGCGATCTCGGCCGCGATCGCCAGATCCGCCGGGACAATGGCGCCGCCATTGACGAGGCGTGGCTGTCCGAGCGTCAGGGTGCCGGTCTTGTCGAAGGCTGCCATGTCGATCTCGGCCATGGTGCCAGTCGCCGGTTGCCAACATCCAGCCGAGAAAGGTGAGGAAGGCCGTGGCGTGAACCACCGGCGAATAGAGCGCGGCGGCCCGGTCGGCGATGCGTCGATAGCCGGCGCGCCCGCCCTCGGCAGCCTCCATCAGCCGGATCATCTCGGCGAGGAAGGAGGTCTCGGCCCCGGCGGTTGCGGCAATGGTCAGCGGACCGGAGAGGTTGAGCGTTCCCCCGCGCACAGGTGCACCCATGGCCACGGTGCGCGGCGCGCTCTCGCCGCTGACAATGGCGCAATCCAGTTCGGATGTTCCCTCCACGACCACGCCATCGACGGGAATGCGATCGCCCGCACTGAGCGCGACGCGCATGCCCGCCACGATCTCGGCAAGCGGAAGATAGTCGCGGCTGCCATCTGCCCGCAGCACCGTTGCGCCGCGCGGCGACAGGCGCATCAGGCCACGCACCGCGGCACGCGCCTTCTCGCGCATGAGATGGTCAAGGGTCCGCCCGATCAGCAGGAAGAAGATCAGCGAGGTCGCAGCGTCGAAATAGGCATGCGGGCCGTCATGCAGCGTGTCGTAAAGGCTGAGACCGAAAGCGAGGCAGATGCCGATCGAGATCGGCACGTCCATATTGGTGCGGCCGTGGCGCAGCGCCGACCAGGCCGAGTCGAAGAAGACGCGGCCGGAATAGATGAGGCAGGGCAGGGCCAGCGCGGCCGAAATCCAGTGGAAGGCGCTGCGGGTCTCCGGTTCGGCGCCGGACCAGACCGAGACCGAAAGCAGCATGATGTTCATCGAACAGAAGCCGGCGACTGCCAACGCCCGGATCAGGCGGGCGCGTTCCGGATCGGACCGGTCCGCCTCGCTCTCGAAGAGGTGGCCGGGATGGCCGAGCCGGGCCAGCGCCACGAACAGGTCGGGGGCCTCCTCGCCGCGCCACTTCACGGCGACGCGCCGGGTCGACAGGTTGACCCGGACGTGCTCGACACCGGCAATCTGCATCAGGCCGGTCTCGATCGTCCGGATGCAGGCCGCGCAGTGAACATCGGGAACGGAGAGATCGGCCTGCCTGAGGCCGTCGCCCAGCTCGCGGCTGGCGAGCCGGATTTCCTGCCGGGCCGCGGAACCGTCGAACGTGCCGGAGACGTCGAACGGCGGCGCGCAGCAGCTCATCTGATCGCCCGATAGCTATGCCAGGTCGCGTGGCCGAGCAGCGGGAAGACGATGATCAGCCCGAGCAGCCCGGTCGCCACACTCAGGAGGAAGAGCGCGAGCACGATCGCGCCCCAGGCGAGCATCACCGGCAGGTTGTTCCAGACCAGCGAGATGCTGGTGCCCATCGCGGTGAAGGCGTCGACCCTCTCGTCGAGCAGCATCGGGATCGCGAAGGTGCTGATGGCGAAGGAGAAGGCCGCGAACAGGCCGCCCGCCACCGTGCCTACCAGCAGCATCGCCCAGCCCTCCGGCGTCGAGACCAGCATGGCGAGGACATCCTTGAGACCGGGGAACGGCCGCAAGCCGAAGAACAGCGCATAGATGATTACCGCGGCCCGCATCCAGACCAGCATCAGCAGGCACAGGATGGCGCCGGTGTACCAGACCTGGCCGCCGGAGTCCGGCTTGACGAAGATCATGCGCGCGAGGCTGACGGCGCGGCCGGCCTCGATGTCGCGGCTCTTCTGGTAGAGGCCGATCGCCAGGATTGGCCCGACCACCATGAAGCCGGCGAGAGCGGGCAGCAGGATGTAGTCCAGTTCGTAGCGGAACAGCCCCCAGACGATGCCGAGCGACACCAGGAATACCGCCGCTCCATAGAGCAGGCTCGGCACGGGGCTGTGGCAGAGATCGCGCCAGCCTGCTCCGAGCCAGGCCAGGGCCGCGCCTGCCGGCAGGTTGCGCCGTCGCTGTGCGGCGAGGGGCAGCGGGATGTCCTGGCCGTTTTCGATCTGGCCGTTTTTGATCGTGCCCACGATGCTCCTCCCCGCTTCAGCAGGCCGGGCGGGCGGCACGAAACGTGCCTGCTTCGCCCGCCGATTTCGCATGCGGCACGCAGTCCGGCTGCGAACCGATGGCGACATAGACCAGATGCGCATTGGCGAAGGCGACGAGCGCGGCTCCTGCAATCAGCAGCGCCAGCCAGAGCGCCCGCCGGCTGCCGGGCCGCCGCGCTTGCCCGTTGGTTGCGGGGCTCATCGTGCGCCGTCCCGCAGCGTGCCGACATAGAGCGCAAGCAACTTGATGTCGGTCGGCGAGAGGCGGCCTTCCCAGCTCGGCATATGGCCCTGGCGCCCGTTATGGACACTGTCGAAGACCGATTGCGGATCGCTGCCATAGATCCAGTTGGCGTCGGTCAGGTCCGGCGCGCCGAGATCGTKCCGCCCCTTGCCGTCCTCGCCGTGGCAGGCGATGCAGGTCGTTGCAAACACCTGCTTGCCGGCGGGCACACGCGCCTGGTCCGCCTCCGAGAGCGGCTGCCCGGAAAGCGAGAGGACATACGCGACGACGTTTGACAACTGCTCGCGGTCGAGCATGCCATCGCGGCCGAAGGCCATCATCTGCGCGGCGCGCGTCTGCCCGCTTGTTCCATTGATTCCGACGCGGATGGTCTCGGCGATCGCCTCGGGCTCGCCGCCCCAGAGCCACGAGCCCGCGGCGAGATTGGGGAAGCCTGGTCCGCCCTTGCCATCGCTGCCGTGACAGACGGCGCAGTTGTCGCCGAACAGGGCCCGCCCGGTGTCGCGCACATGGCGCATCAGCGCGGGGTCGGCGGCGATCTCCGCGAACGAGGCGTTGGCGATGCGCTGGGTCCAGCCGGCGCGCTCGGCTGCCGCATCCTGGACCTGGCGGGCCACGATCTGGCGCTGGTCGTTGCCGAGCAGACCCTTCGTATAGGTCCAGCCGAGCGGCCAGGCCGGCATCAGCAGCCAATAGACCACAGCAAACAGCGTCGAGGCCGCCAGGAAGAACAGCACCACGCGCGGGATCGGCGTGTCGAGTTCCTCGATGCCGTTCCACTCGTGACCGGTCGTCAACTGTCCCGTGACGGGGTCCCGCTTCGCCTGGTCCATGTTTCAGTCCCCCGGCCTGTCGTCCTTGTCGAGAATGCTCTTCTTGGCGCGGTCGAAGCGGGCCCGGTTCGAGGGCCACAGAGCATAGATCAGCACGCCCGCCGCCAGCGCGATCAGGTAGAAAAGCCCCCAGCTCTTGGCGAAGCCGACGAGCGATTGATGATCGATGTCCATCGCCTCACCTTGCCGTGGCCGCCGTCTGCCGATGCGCCGCATCGGTCAGCCGGCCCAGGACCTGGAGATAAGCAACCACCGCGTCCATCTCCGTCAGGCGGCCTGGCTGCCCGTCGAACGCCCGCATGGTCGTGGCCTCGCCGTAGCGCTCGCTGACGCCGCTGGCATAGGGGCTGTCGGGGTGGGCCTGGCCATAGGCATCGGCGCTCGCATTCGCGATCATCGCATCGGTATAGGGCACGCCGACAACGCGCAGTGCGGCGAGGTGCTGGCCGAGATCCTCGGTCCGCAACTCGTTGCGCATCAGCCAGCCATATTTCGGCATGACCGATTGCGGCACCACCTCGCGCGGATTGATCAGATGCGCGACATGCCAGGCGTCGGAGTATTTGCCGCCGAGCCGCGCCAGGTCCGGGCCGGTGCGCTTCGAGCCCCACAGCATCGGATGATCGTATTTCGACTCGACCGCGAGCGAATAGGGTCCATAGCGTTCGACCTCGTCGCGCAGCGTGCGGATCATCTGGCTGTGGCAGGCATAGCAGCCCTCGCGGATATAGATGTTGCGCCCGGCCGTTTCGAGCGGTGTGTAGACGCGCATCTCGGGCGCGGTCTCGACCGTCTCGTGGATGGTGAAGAGCGGCGCGATCTCGACGAAGCCGCCGATCGCCGAGACGCCGATGATGGCCAGCACGAAGCCGATGGCGCTGCGTTCGAGCCTGCGATGGAAGAACTCGGCCATGGTCTCACTCCCCCGGCTGCAGCGCCGGCCCGGCCACTGGCAGGGCAGGCTGGTCGGGATCGGCCGCTTGCGGCGCAGTCCGCGCGCGCGCCATCCGGATTGTCATTCCGACATTGTAGGAGGCGACGATCGCCCCGAGCAGGAACAGCAGGCCTCCGACCGTTCGCGCGATGTAGTAGGGATGCATCGCGACGACGCTGTCGATGAAGGAAAAGGCGAGCGTGCCGCTGGAGTTATAGGTGCGCCACATCAGGCCCTGGATGATGCCCGAGTTCCACATCGAGAAGACGTAGATGACGGTTCCCGACAGTGCGAGCCAGAAATGGACCTCGACCAGCTTGGGCGAATAGATCTGATCGACCTTCCACATCCACGGTACCAGCGCGTAGAGCGAGCCGAAGGTGATCATCGCCACCCAGCCGAGCGCGCCGGCATGGACATGGCCGACCGTCCAGTCGGTGTAGTGCGACAGCGAATTGACGGCCCGGATCGCCATGAACGAGCCTTCGAAGGTCGACAGGCCGTAGAAGACGGCGGCGACCATCATGAAGCGCAGCGTCGCATCGTCGCGAACCTTGTGCCAGGCACCGTTGAGGGTCGCCAGTGCATTGCCGGCCGAGGCCCAGGATGGCACCAGCAGCACGACCGAGAAGGTCATGCCCAGCGTCTGCACCCATTGCGGCAGGGCGGTGTAGTGCAGGTGGTGCGAGCCCGCCCACATATACATGAAGGTGATGCCCCAGAAGCTGATGATCGACAGCCGGTAGGAGAAGATCGGCCGGTCCGCCCGCTTGGGCAGGTAGTAGTACATCATCCCGAGGAAGCCCGAGGTCAGGAAGAAGGCGACCGCGTTGTGGCCGTACCACCACTGCGTCATCGCATCCTGCACGCCGGAGAACAGCGAATAGCTTTTCGCATGGCCGAACGAGACCGGCACGGCCAGGTTGTTGACGATGTGCAGCACCGCCACGACCAGGATGAAGGCCATGTAGTACCAGTTGGCGACGTAGATATGCGGCTCCTTCCGCCGCTGCAGGGTGCGGATATAGATCAGGAAGTAGACGACCCAGACGACGACCAGCCAGATGTCGGCATACCATTCGGGCTCGGCATATTCCTTGGACTGGGTCAGCCCCATCAGATAGCCGCTGGCGGCGATCACGCAGAACAGGTTGTAGCCGAGCAGCACGAACCACGGGCTGATCTGATCGGGCAGGCGGGCCCTCGTGGTGCGCTGCAGCACATGGAAGGAGGTGGCGATCAGCGCGTTGCCGCCGAAGCCGAAGATCACGCCTGAGGTATGGACGGGCCGAATGCGACCGAAACTCGCCCAGGCGGCGTCGAAGGTCAGGTCGGGCCAGGCGAGGAGCGCGGCAACCCAGACCCCGAAAAACATGCCGACGACGCCCCAGGCGAGGGCAAGCACGATGCCAACC
>NZ_JBFTRC010000043.1:0-32880 GCF_056399325.1 Allobosea sp. 01N443 | reverse complement strand
CATGTCGAGCGTGTCGATGCCCGTGCCGCCGTCGCTGTCATCGCCGAAATAGACGTCGTTGCCGTCGCCCACTGTCGCCACGATCACGTCATTGCCCGCGCCCGCCACCACAGTGTCGTCGCCGGCGCCGGCCGTGATCCGGTCGTCGCCCGTGYCACCGAAGATCCGGTCGTTGCCGGCCTCGCCATCGATCAGGTCGTTGCCGGCCCCGCCAAGCAGCACGTCGTCGCCGGCCCCGCCGAAGACCACGTCACGACCCTCCCCGGCATCGACGAAGTCGTTGCCATCGCCCGCCGAGATCGTGTCGTCGCCGCCCGCACCGATCAGGGTATCGTCGCCGCCCTGGCCGATCAGGTTGTCGGCCCCCGCCGCCCCGATCAGGACATCGCTCAGCCCCGTCCCGACATGCGTCCCGGGATTGGTGCCCGAACCGGGAGGCGGTGTACCCGTGCCAGCCCCGTCATCATCATCGTCGTCGTCACAGCCGCAATCATCGTCGTCGTCATCGTCGCCATTGCCGGCACCGTCGTCATCGTCGTCATCATCATCGTCGTCGCCATCATCGATGACCGGCATCTCCCCGGTGAAGGTGATCGAGTGGCTGCCATTCGACAGGGTCGTCGTACCGTCGCCATTATCGGTCGCCTCGTAGTCTGCCAGCGTCGCGCCATCCGGCAGCTCGATGACGTCCTGAGCCCGAAGCGAGCCAATGATCGTGTCATTGCCACCGTTTGACCTGAAGACGATGCGATGCGCAGAGCTCAGCGCCGAGATGTCGATCGTGTCGTTGCCGCTCGTGCCATCGATCGTGATGGTGTTCAGGTTGAGGCTGGTCTGGGTGAAATCGCCAAAGACCTGGATCGTGTCACCGGCGATGGTGGTGTTCACCGGACCGCCTGGAGGCGATGCGGGCGCGCCGTTGATCACGATCTCCTCGATCTCGGTCAGTTCGGCGATGATCGTCGCCGCCCCGGCCCCGACGCTTCGGGTGATCACGATCTCCGCCGTTCCGGTATAGCCGATCCCGCCAACGCCGGCGGCGGCGGCGCGGGTATAGACGCGGAATGTCTCGGCGCCGACCGCTCCGGTGATCGAGAAGGTGTCGCCGACGGAACCTTCGGTTCCGCCATTGACGACGTCGCGGCCATCGCCGACGGCCCAGGCGATGATATCGTCGCCCGCTCCCGCATGGATGGCATCGTTTCCGGCGCCACCGATGATCGTGTCATTGCCGGCAAAGCCGAAGATGAGCTGAGACCCGGCTCCGCCGAGAAGCGCGCCGTCGGCACCGTTCGTGCCCGCAACGACCTGCGTGTAGGTCGTCCCGCCGAACGAGAAGCGCTCGACACCGCTGATCGTGTCGGTGCCTTCGGCCGCGCCTGTCACCACGATCCGGCCGGTCCCATCCAGCGCGATGTCGTAGTCGGTGATCGGGCCGGCATAGACCGCAACATCGGCCGTGCCGTCGCCGCCGTCGAGCGTGTCGTTGCCGGCGCCGCCAGTCAGGGTGTCGTTTCCGGCGCCACCGATGATCGTGTCATTCCCGGCTCCGCCAGAGAGCACGTCATTGCCCGCACCGCCATCGATCGTGTCGTTGCCATCCCCGCCATCGACCGTGTCGGCCCCGGCCCCGGCATTGATGATGTCGTTGCCGGCCAGCCCGTTGATCGTATCGTTGCCGCCGCGACCATTGAGCAGGTTGGCGTCGGCGGTTCCGTTGATGACCTCGACCACCGCGCCATTGGTGTTGCTGCCGACCTTCGCCGTCACATCGGAGATTGCGAACTCCGCGAAACCGCGAGCATCGACATAGCTCACGACGCTCCGGATCAACTGGCCCGTGAGGGCGGCCGAGACGGTCAGACTGGCAGATGCTGCGCCAGCGATCGTGTTCCAGGTGACGCCACCATCCGTCGAGGATTGCCAAGCATAGCTGAAGGTGCCGAGGCCGTCGGCATCGCTGAGGCCAGAGGTGTCCGCGGTCAGCACGTTCTCGGTGCCCGTGATGGTCAGCGCCCCGGTCACGAGCCGGTTGAGGCTGACGGTCTGGTCCGCGAACTTCAGCGCCTCGATATTGAACAGCCGGTCGGATCCGTCAGACTGGCGCGCCCGCCCCGTGGTCGGATCGATCACCGCTGCGGACTGGGTGACATGCGTGACAGTGACACTGCCATCCTCATTGCGGCTGATCAGGTAATTGGCCGCGACATCCCAGTAAGCCGCAGTGTCGATATCGCCGGCCTGGTTTCCGTCGAGGATTTCGCGAACGATGTTGAGCTGATTTGGTATGATCTCACGGGAGAGCATCAGTTCTGGAAGAGAACGCCCGTTCCAATGCGCAACCGACGGGTCCGCATTGGTGATCGTGTCCGACAGCGTGTCGACCGTTGCGAGTTCATTGCCCTGGTCATCGCGGATGCTGATCCGCACGTTCAGCCAGGAGTCGCCGTCGATGATATCGTTGCCGGCCTTGCCTTCGATTAGATCGCTGCCGCCGCCGCCCAGCAGGATGTCGGAGGCGTCGGAGGTGTCCATGACGATGGTTTCGGTCTTGCCGGCAACCGTCACAGTCGTCCGGTCGAGATGCGCGACCAGCCGCTCCAGTCCCGCGATCAGCGAGAGGTTCTTCTCGAGCAGCGCGCTCGAATAGGAGTCGAGAGGCGCACCGGGGTCGACCTGCGTCGCATTGCCGTTTTCGTCGAAGGCGCCCATGACGACTTCGCGCCCGGTCAGCTTGTCGTTGTATTTCCAGCCCGACAGGCCCTCCACCAGGTCGAACCGATCGCGCAGGATGTTGTCCTGCTGGTTCTGGAAGATGGTCATGCCCATGTCGGAGTCAGCGGACTCGTTGTGGCCCTTGTGGATCGCCCAGTCGAACCCGGCCATGCCGTTATTGCGTTCGACGCCTTCGCCTTGGATCATGATATCGTCGCCCGACTCGGCGTCGTAATCATTGTCGTTGCCGCGGCCGTTGAGCACGTCATGGCCGATGATCGTCGAGTTGAAGAACAGCTCGGAGTTTTCGCCGGCCAGGGTGTCGAAGCTGTCCCCGCCCTCGATCCAGTCGTCCCCCTCGTTGCCGGCCAGGAAGCTGCCTCCCGTCCCGCCGCGGATGAAGTCATTGCCCTGGCCACCCGAGACGGTCTTGCCCTCGGTGCCGCCATAAATGAAGTCGCTGCCGTCCCCGCCGAAAATCAGGTCGAGACCGTTGCCGGGCGTGATGACGTCATCGCCGGCGTCGCCATGAATGACGTCGGCTGCGCCGATATCCGTGCCGCTGTCGGTGATGATGTCATTGCCGGCTCCACCATGCAGGTGATCGACGCCATAGCCGCCCTCGAGGCGATCATCGCCCGCCCCACCCCAGAGCGTGTCGTCCCCCTCGCCGCCGATCAGGATGTCGTTTCCGGCAGAGCCGCCGAGGACGACGTGATCGACGCCGGTATAGCGCAGATAATTGTTGTCGGCGCCAGGCGTCGCGGGATTGTCGCGGATGACCATCGGGCTAATGGCCTGCAGTACCGGGTTGGTATGCGTCGGGTCCGCCTTGCCGTTGAGGCCTAGGCCCGTGATCTGCTTGGTCGGGTCCATCTCGAGGATGTAGGTGGCCGTCTGGAAGGCTGCCCCGTTGATATGCGGCGCTCCCTCGGCCCCTGCATCCGTGTTGCGCATCAGGAGTTGCGCGAAGGAATCCGCCTCCAACTCGTTCAGCAGGTTCAGGCCCTGGGTCCGGCTCAGATAGTAGAACCGGTCGCCGGCCTGCAATTGCTCCATCTGGTACTCGAAGACATAGGTGAAGCTCGACCCCAGCATCGCGCCGAAGGCCATCTTCTTCTCGGCGAGCCCGCCGATCCAGAAATCGACTGCGTCGAGGCCTGTGATGGTCGCGCCATTGGCGGCATTCGCCCAGGCGCCCGTCCCGTTCAGGAACGCGATGCGATCGGCCGGCGCATTGGCCCCGCCCATGACCAGCAGGGTTGCGGCATCCCGCTTTTGTTCAAGCGTCAGATTGCCGAGCAAGGAGGAATGCGTGCCATAGGCTGCGATGAAGTTGATCAGCGAGGCCGGATTCTTCATCGAAAGCGCGAAATCGTACCAGCTCTCGTAAGGCTTCACGCGGCTGTCATGCGTGTCCTCGTAGAACTGGCGGCGGGCCTCATTGAGCGAGGGAATGCCGGTATCGCGAGCCCGCGCTATGTTGAGTGCGCCGAGGTCGAGCGGCAGGCCGACGAGATTGTTGCGCAGCGCATCGGTAATGTGCTCGTCGATCTCGTTTCCGACCTGCCGGGTCATCCCGGTCAGGATCGCCGCAGCCGCAGCCTCGGCCGTCGTACCGGCAGCATTGAAGGCAATCGGATTCAGGAAGGCGTCGAACAGTGCAATGTCCGACGCGACGGGATTGCCGTTCGCATCGAGCTTGAACATGTCGATCGTGTCGGTGAGCATCGAATGCCCGAAGCGATAGACGACATGGGCGAATTCGGCGACGATCCCGGCATCGATCACTGTGGTGTTGGAGAACACGAAGGGATCGACATCGGGAGCGATGGCACGCGCGAACTCCTCGAAGACGAGATGCTGATAGACCATCTCCGTCGAGAACCGGCCGGCCTGAAACAGACGCTCGCCATCCCAGACCAGCGCATCGATCTCGGCCTGCGATGTCGGCATCACCGTGACATCGGTCAGCAGCCACTCATTCAGGAACGCGACGTCTGCCCCCTCGCCTGTCAGCAACTGCGTCTTGATCTGGTCGATGCGCTGATTGTGCTCGTGGTGGAAAGTATGGTGGACCGAGGTCAGGCCGATATTCTCGTTGCCGCGACCATCGCCGACGATGAAGTGAGCATTGAGAAGTTCGTCGTCATAGGTTGTCGCAATCCCGAACTGGTTGAGAGCGATCTGGTTTCCGGCAACGGTATCATCGTCGGCAAGCACGAGAACGGGCGCGGTTGCCGGGTTTCGGTCATGATCGACCAGCCCGCCCGGCACCGCCGTGTGGGCAATGTCGTTCAGGAAGGCGCGGCCAKCCGACAAGGCGTCCGAGGCCACAGCCAGCGCGCCCGGATTTCCCTCGACGGAGCCCGTGCCGGTGCCGGTGACCAACTGCGGGAAGCCGGTGCCCCCCCGAATGAACTCGCCATAGAGGTCGGTCAGGATCGCCGGAACGCGCAGGACGTCCGCATCGGTCAGCAGGATGCCGAGCTTGGACGCAGCCTGTTCCTTGACGTCGGCCCAGGTCGGAGGGCCGCCATTCGCCCCCTCCAGCATGCGCCCGGTCGCGACGGGCTTGCCGTCCAGCATGGCGTATTCCCGCAGGAAGACCTGGTGGGACGGATTCGAGGTGTAGACCTGGTTCAGATCGATCCAGGGCGTCGTCTCRTTGTTATGCTCACGCACGTCATCGGCGGTACCCACCACACCGTCGGMGCCCGGCTGGTTCTGCGCGCGCGTCAGCACCATGAAATTGGTCGGGCTACCGGCGACGTAGAGCGGATCGTCGGGCTGGAGCGGGATATAGACCGTGCCGTTCCCGCCCTTGCTGACCAGATCAAGCCCATGATCGAAGAACTGGCCGAACAGCGTGAAGAACCCGTTGAACGGAGCGGTGTCGCCCAAATCGGGCGCGACGTTCGGGATAAGGACGGTGTCGCCCTGCATCGTGACGCCGAGCGCGTCCGTCATTGCGTCGTAGGCGACGTGCTTCTGCTGCACTTCGGCCGCTAGCGTCGCGGTTGCGACGCCGACGGCCGCCGCGGCAGCAGTGGCATTGCCTACGGCCGTGGCGAGACTTGCCTGCGCGGTGGCGAGCGCAGCCAGTGCCGGCCCGGTATCGCCCCCCTCTGCAACCGCCAGATCGAAAGCAGCCTGTGCCACAGCGACCTGACCCTGCGCTGGTCCGATTGCGCGTTGCGCAAGTGCAAGATTGGCGTTCGCCTGCGCGAGGCCGCGGTCAGCCGTCTCCCATTCCTCATAGGCCAACACGGCAGCTTCATAGACAGCCGCATGCGCCTGCAGGAACAGATAGGGGTCCTCGTGCCCAAGATTGGTCAGCGCGGAAATGATCGTGGCGGGATTGCCGATCGTCTGATCTGAAATCAGGTTCGAGATCACACGAGGCTGGGAGTCGTAGACGTTCCCGGAGGTCTGCTGGTAGCTCGTCGGTGCCCCGCCAGGCCCATTCTCTGCCGGGCGAAAGACCGGATCGAGCAGGCGCGGCATGGTCTGGTCGGACGACCCGACCCATTCCCTGCCCGGGATGATGTTGTTGTAGGTGCCGTCGACCGTGCGTAGCCCGTAGGGCACCAGCGGATTATCGACCAACTCGGTCAAGGGCGTCCCGGCCGTATGGGCCTCGGCGATCTTGATCTGCTTCAGGATGAACTCAAGGTCGTGCGTATTGAGCTTCATGATACCCTCGCTCCGCCCACGGTGCTGCGTTAAGACCCAAGAATTGCTTCTGCCGCACCGAGCGTCTGCCGTTGAGCCGCACGAAGGACTGTGAGCGCCCTTGCATGCGGCATTTCCGACGAACCGCCCGATTACGCTTCGTTAAGCAAAAGGATTGCTGGGTATGGGGTCGATTTGAAGAAGATAAGGTCGGCCAATATTCGGCGACTTACGGGCGTGGCACCGCGACGACCTTTGAACCGACGCTGACGCATCTGGGGGCGAGCTGGCTTACTAGACCTTCGACCAGTTTTCGTTCACTGCGGAAGTGATCCGGGCCGCTTGGCCGGTTTCGCTTGCAATACTGATGGATCGCGCTGCCAGATGGTGATCTCACAGTCATCAGTTTGAGCTAATCTCTGCGTGGAGACGTCGACGGGCGATATGCTGAAGCCGGTTCAGGACTTCGAGAGCAGTGACGTGATCACGGGCGTGCCGTTGCAGCACTTGCCCGCCGGGAAGGCCGCGCCACGACGCGCGACGCTGTCGGTGCAGTTCCTGATCGCCGGTGGCCTCGTCATGCAGATCGCCATGCTCGTGGCCGGCTATCTGATCACCGAGCTGGTTTCTCGTGAGGCGATCAGAAGCAAGGCAGCCTCGACCGCTTTGTTCATGCAGAGTCTGGTTGCTCCGGCCGTTCAGGAGCTTGCCACCTCCCAGAGCTTGTCGGCGGGGGYGATCGCACGGCTCGACCAGTTGTTCGCCGACGAGGCCGTGAAGCGCCGCTTTCCCTATTTCGAGGTCTGGACGCCGGATGGGGTCGTGGCCTACTCCAACACCCCCCAGATCATCGGCCATCAGTTCGACCGCCCCAACGGCCTGTTGCGGGCGCTGACGGGCGAGGTCACGGCCGACCATGCCGACCCTCGTGCAGGCGAGCATGTGATTCGGGGCATCAGGACCCGCTATCTCGAAATCTACAGCCCGATCCGGCTGGAAGGCTCTTCCCGCATCATTGCCGTTGCCGAAATCCACGAGCAGGCCGAGCCCTTCCGGGAGGAGCTTGCAGCGCTCAGACGGAGCAGCTGGCTGGTCATTGCCGCGGTTACGGCGGCGATCATGCTCGCCCTGTTCGGCATCGTCCATCGCGGGAGCCGAACCATCGAGACACAAAGGAAGGCCCTTGAGCGGCGCGTCGAAGAGACCGAACAGCTGCTGCTCGAGAACCGGCAGTTGTCCGACCGGCTGCAGCGCGCCTCGGCGCGGGTCGCGGAGCTGAACGAACAGTTCATCCGCGGGATCGGCGCGGATCTCCATGATGGCCCCGCCCAGTTGATCAGCTTCTCGATCCTGAAGATCGAGGACGCGCGCAACGCCAGAAGCAAGGCCCCGCGCGATCGCTCCCTGCTGACTATGCAGTCGGCGCTCGACGAGGCGATGCGCGAGATCAGGAGCATCTCCAAGGGGCTTGTCCTTCCCGAGATCGCCGACCTGCCGCTCCATATGGTTATCGAGCGGGCTGTGCGGGCACACGAAGCGCGCACGCGAACATCCGTAGCTCTCGCCACCACCGAGCTGCCTCAGCCGGTGTCGCATGCCGTCAGGATCTGCGTCTTCCGCTTCGTCCAGGAAGGGCTCAACAATGCCTATCGCCATGGCGGGGCAACAGGTCAGGAGGTGCGGAGCTGGATGGACGGAACGCTCCTGAATGTCTCGGTGGCCGACAGCGGAGGCGACTCTTCGTCTGCAGAGAAAGACCTTCCCAGCGCGGGCATTGGGCTCTACGGCCTGCAGGAACGGGTCGAGAGCCTTGGCGGAACATTGACGAAACGCCGCCTCGGTGACGGAGGCAATCTGCTCAAGATGACCCTGGACCTCAGTGGAGGGCTGCTCGTTGCGTGAACGAAAATCCATCGTTGTCGTGGACGATCACGCGATCTTCCGCGCGGGTCTGGTGCAGATCTTTTCGGGAAGTGGTGACCTGGAGGTGGTCGGCGAAGGTGCGTCGGCCGACGAAGCCTTCGAGCTAGTAGGAAGGCTCTCCCCGCAGGTCGCCTTGCTCGATGTGTCGATGCCTGGCGGCGGAATTGCCGCGGCGCGACGGATTCACCAGACATGGCCGCAGGTGAAAGTGGTCATGCTGACGGTCTCGGAGGAAGAAGACGTCGTGCTGCAGGCGCTGGACGCCGGCGCGTCGGGCTATGCCTTGAAGGGCGTCCCGGCCATGGATCTGATCGCGATCGTCAGGGCGATCACAGGGGGCGAATCCTATGTCCCTCCCAACATGGCCGTGCGCCTGCTGAGCGCGATGCGAGGGCAGCAGGAGGTCGACCCCGTCATCACCAAGATCGCAGCGCTTTCAGCGAAGGAAAACCGCACGCTACGCCTGCTCGGGCGCGGCTTCAGCAATCGTGAGATCGCCGAGGCGACGGGGGTGCAAATCCAGACCACCAAGTTTCACGTCTCGAACATTCTCGCAAAGCTCGGCCTCAAGAGCCGGGTCGAAGCCGCGCTGATCGCGCAAAAGCACCTCCAGGATTAGCGTCGTCGCAGCGCTGATCCTTCGCTGGTCACCTCGAGCCGTTTTCTCCCGCGAAGATGAGATCCCCGGTCGGGCCGTCGATGAGCTGCGGCAGCAATGCCTTCCAGGCCTCGATGAGTTCGCGGTAATAGCCCGGGTCTGGACGCAGAACCGTCTGGACGCCCATGCCGCGAACCAGGCAAAGCGTCAGATTGAGGATGATGCGCGCTTGCTGCGGCGGGCGCTTCTGCGGGTCGCAAAACTCCGACCAAATGCCGTCGAGCACCTGATGGAAGCGCTTCACCACCGGAATCATCCGTTCGCACAGCTCCGGATCGTTGCGTGCCTCGGTGATCATCTCCAGCGAGAGATAGAAGAACCGGCCCGAGAAGAGCTGCCACAGGAACTCGACGAACCCCTCGAGCGAGATCTTGCCGCTTTGGACCTCGTCGGCCACGGCCCTGATCTGCCGAGTGCCGTCCTCGAGCAGTTCCTCCATGGCGGCGAGGACGATGTCGGCCCGCGCTGGGAAATGATGCAGCAAGGCGCCCCGCGAGACATTGGCCCGGGCGGCGATCTCCTGGGTGGTGGCGGCGTGATAGCCGACCTCGAAGATCTCATTGAGCGTCGACTGGATCAGCCGCTCGCGCGTCATGATGCTGCGCATCTGCTGCTGCCGCTCTGCCTTGCTCACCTTCTCCTCCTCGGGCTCGACATGGCCGCCCTCGCCTCGCCGGCGTTCGGCGATACAGTATTAGAAAAACAATCTTGCTTGTTTTTTTAGTGCAATCAAGGATGACCTCGACAACATGCCAGCAAGCAGGGAGAGCCGCGATGAGCGACGATTACCAGAACCGCAGCTATGGCGAGATCCCGGTCGGGTTCGGCAGGAAGCCAGGCATTGTCGTGGTCGATTTCCAGAAGGGCTTTACCGATCCGCAGTATCCGCTGGGCGGTGCACCGCTGGTCATGCGTGCCCTCGAGAACACCGCAACTCTGCTCGAGGTCGCGCGCCGTTACAATGTGCCGGTCGCCAACTGCAACACCGCCTATATGAACGAGCGGGAAATGCCCTATTGGAAGATCACGGCCGTGCGCGAGACCTTCCTGCACGACCATCCGAGCGTCGCCCATGATCCACGCATCTATGATGCGTCCTATGATCTGACCGTGTGCAAGAAGGGTCCGTCGATCTTCTTCAATACCGGTGTCAGCGATTATTTCACCAAGGAACGCGTCGATACCGTGATCGTCACCGGCTGCAACACCAGCGGCTGCATTCGCGCGACCTCGATCGATTCCTTCAGCTATCGCTACCGCACCATCGTGCCTGAGGACTGCGTCGGGGATATCGAGGAGCAGCCACACAGGGACAATCTGCGCGATCTCGGCCGCCGCTATGTCGATGTGTCGGACCTGAAGACCGTGCTGGCCTATCTGGACGAATGGCACCACCAGAACGCTGCCTGAGGCCGAACCGGGGGCGGGGTGCCCTCTTCTCGCCTCAGCCGTCGACCGTCAGGCTCATGCCGTCGAAGGCGACAGCGATGCGCGCAGGCAAGCGCTTGGACAGGTTCTGATAGTCCAGGTCGATATGGAGATTGGTCAGCACCGCGCGTCTGGGGGCCAGTTCGGCAATTGCCTCCAGCGCCTGCGACAGGCTGAAATGGCTCGGGTGCGGCGTCTCGCGCAAGCAGTCGAGGATCAGCACGTCGAGGCCGGCCAGGGTGGCCTTGGCCTCGGGCGGCATCAGGCTGACATCAGGTACATAACCGAGATCGGCAAAGCGGAAGCCGAGAGCCTCGTAACCCGGCCCGTGCTCCAGCGCGATGGGGCGCGCGCAAATACCGCCCCCTGCCCCCTCGATCGTCAGCGGTTCGCCGGCCAGCATCGACTGCATCTCGAGGATCGGCGGATAGAGGCTGCCGGGCGGCGTCTCGAAGATATAGCCGAAGCGCGTCCGCAAGGTCGCGGCCGTTACCGGATCCGCATAGACCRGAATCCGCTTGCGCATATGCAGCACCAGCGCCCGCATATCGTCGATGCCATGGGTGTGGTCGGCATGGTCATGAGTGAAGAGCACCGCATCGAGATGCTTGACCTCGGCATCGATCAACTGCTCGCGCAGATCCGGCGTGGTATCGACGATCAGCCTGGTCGTCCCGTTGCCGCCATTGCGCTCGACAAGGATCGAGCAGCGCCGACGCCGGTTCTTCGGGTTCTTCGGATCGCAGGCCCCCCAGCCCGAGCCCGGCCGGGGTACGCCTCCAGAAGAACCGCAGCCGAGGATCGTGATCGTCAGGGCCATCTTGGGCGTGCTGCTCAGGCGACCTGCGCCACAGGCGCCGCGTGATCCATCTTCCAATAGCAGCGTCGCGCATTCTCCGTCGTGACGCGCGAGATCTCGTCGAAGGAGACTCCTTTCACGTCGGCGAGAGTCTTCGCCGTTTCAACGACGTAAGACGGTTCGTTGCGCTTTCCCCTGAACGGGACCGGGGCGAGATAGGGCGCATCGGTCTCGACCAGAAGCCGATCAATCGGGATATCGCGCGCAATCTGGCGCAGATCCTCTGAGGTCTTGAAGGTCAGAATCCCGGAGAAGGACACGTAGAGTCCGAGCTCGACGCCGACCCGAGCCAGTTCCGGACCTGCCGTGAAGCAGTGCAGGATGGCCGGGAAAGCGCCCATCTCCGTCTCTTCACGCAGGATCGCGATCATGTCCTCGTCGGCCTGGCGAGCGTGGATGACGAGCGGAAGCCTGGTCATGCGCGCTGCGGCAATGTGCGTGCGCAGCCCCTGCGCCTGCGCATCGCGCGGACTCTTGTCGTAGTGATAGTCGAGCCCGGCCTCGCCAATTGCGACACAGCGCGGGTGCTCCGCCAACCTGGCAAGCTGGTCGGCCGTGACGTCGAGCTCTTCATGCGCGCCGTGCGGATGCGTGCCGACGGTGCACCACACCGATGCGAAGCGTTCGGCGATCCCGGCATAGGTCCCGAAGCGCGAAACCCGTGTCGAGATCGTCACCATCCGCGAGACCCCTGCCGCCTCGGCCCGCGCGACATAGGCCGCGAGATCCTCGGCGAAATCCGGAAAGTCGAGATGGCAATGGGTATCGATCAACATCAGGCCACCTGCCCGGCATCGGGCTCGACATAGCGCGGGAAGATCGCGCTCGGTGCAGGCAGAACTGTGCCGCTGGCGAGACGCCCGGCTTCGCCCAGGCTCGCGAAGCTGCGGGCCTCCGCGCCGACCGCAAGCAGGTCGAGCAGCTTGCCGGCCGAGCTCGGAATCACCGGTTGCGTCAGAATTGCGACCTGGCGCAGCACTTCCGCCGTGACATAGAGCACGGTGTCGCGCCTGGCGGGATCCGATTTGCTCAGCCGCCAGGGTTCATTGGCCGCGAAATAGCGGTTTGCCTCCGCCACCAGCGCCCAGATCTCCGCGAGCACGACGTGCAGGGCAAAATCCTGCATCGCTGCCCGTGCCTTGGCGAGCGCGCCATCGGCAAGAGCGAGCATGGCCTCGTCGCCCTCGTTCAATGCGCCTTGCACCGGCACCTTGCCTTCGCAGTTCTTGGCGATCATCGAGAGCGAACGTTGGGCCAGATTGCCGAGATCATTGGCAAGATCGGCATTGATGCGCCCGATGATGGCCTCGTGGCTGTAGTTGCCGTCCTGGCCGAAAGAGACCTCGCGCAGGAAGAAATAGCGCAGCTGGTCGACGCCATAGGTCTCGGCGAGGCCGAATGGATCGACGACATTGCCGAGCGATTTCGACATCTTCTCGCCCTTGGAGAGCAGGAAGCCATGGCCGAAGACGCGCTTCGGCAGCGGCAGCCCGGCCGACATCAGGAAAGCCGGCCAGTAAACCGTATGAAAGCGCACGATGTCCTTGCCGATGATGTGCACATCGGCGGGCCAATAGTGCCAGCGCGGATTGGTCTCGTCGGGGAAGCCGCAGCCGGTGACGTAATTATTGAGCGCGTCGACCCAGACATACATCACATGCTTTGGGTCACCTGGGACCGGCAGGCCCCAGTCGAAGGTGGTACGGCTGATCGAAAGATCCTCGAGACCGCCCTTCACGAAGCTGACGATCTCGTTCTTGCGCGTTGCCGGCGAGATGAAATCCGGCACGTCCTCGTAGAGCTTCAGCAGCCGCTCCTGGAAGGATTTCAGGCGGAAGAAATAGCTCTCCTCCTCGACCCATTCGACCGGAGTGCCCTGCCCGCCCAGCCGCGTGCCGTCCGGCAGGAGGGTGGTTTCCTCCTCGCCGTAGAAGGCCTCGTCACGCACGGAATACCAGCCGGAATATTTGGCAAGGTAGATGTCGCCGGCCTGCTCCATGCGCCGCCAGAGCTCATGGGTCGACGGCAGGTGATCCGGATCGGTGGTGCGGATGAACCGGTCAAAGGAACAGCCGAGCGTCTGTTCCATCTCCTGGAAGCGCTGGGCCACCTGATCGACATAGGATTTCGCGTCGAGCCCGTTCTGCCCGGCGGTGCGCTGCACCTTCTGGCCGTGCTCGTCTGTGCCGGTCATGGCGAAGACGTCATAGCCGTCCAGCCGCTTGAAACGCGCAATCGCGTCCGAGGCCACCATCTCATAGGCGTGCCCGATATGCGGCGGGCCATTCGTGTAGTGAATGGCGGTGGTCAGATAGAATTTCGGGGCCTGGGCCATCGTTCAGTCCGGACGGTTCGCTTTCAAGCTGCGCGCGACCGGCGAACAGCCTCCGACAGATCATGAAACATAGAGATCACGAGCGGCCGGCGGTCGAGATTGTAGGTTTCCACCTCGCGGGCCGCGCGACCCAGCTTCTCCCATACCTCCGCCAGCGGTGCAAGGCGAGCCGCGCCGGCATGGGCATGCGCATGGAGATGCGCGGCGAGCCAGCTCTGAATGGTGTCGATCATGATCGCGAAATCACTCTCGCCGGCGCGGCCCGCGACATCTTCCGCCAGCGCGAGCAGCGCGGTGAGATCGACGCCCGGCAAGGCATCGAGACGCGCCCTGACGGCCTCGACCAGCGCCAGCGTCTCCGGGGAGACATAGGTCAGGGCACGCCGTACGGAACCGTCCGCGAGTGCTGCGGCGCGCATCAATGCGGAGGCGTCGAACGGCGATCCCATCCGCTCAAGCGCCAGCCGGCCGGCCTCGGCAACCGCGCCTTCGTCCAGCGCATCAAATGTCAGCAGCCGACAGCGCGAGCGGATGGTCGGCAGCGCCCGTCCGGGCGCATGGGCAACGATCAGGAAAAGGGCGCGCGGCGGCGGCTCCTCGAGCAGTTTCAGCAGCGCATTGGCACTGGAGCGATCCATGTCCTCGGCACTGTCGACGATGCAGACACGCCAACCGCCTTCGGCCGCGCTCGTTCCGAACCGGTCGATGACGCGGCGGACGGAATCGACTGGGATATTGCTGGTCACGCCCTTGCCGTCCGGCTTCACCGTTCGCCGCAGCAGATGCAGGTCGGGATGCGACTGGGCCATCACGCGCCGCGTCGCCGGATCCTCTTCCGGCATCGCCAGGCTTTCCACCGAGCCGGCGCGCGCCAGCGGATCGCCCGAAGCCAGCAGGAAGCGCGCCGCACGATAGGCAAAGCTCGCCTTGCCGATGCCTTCGGGACCGCCGAGAAGCCAGGCGTGATGCAGGCGCTCTGAGCGCAGCGCATCCAGGAAACTCCGCTCCTGGCGCGCATGTCCGACGAGCGCCAGCGTCTCGCGCGGATGCGGCGCATCGGGAAGGCGGTCCGGTTCGTTGCTGCTCTCGCGCATCAGGCGTCCTGGTTCAGCGGCAGGCGCTCGCGCACGACCGCCCAGGCGGCCTGGGCCAGATCCTCCGGAGCGAGCGTCGCATCAAGCACCGAGCAGCGCGCCGGTTCGGCTTCGGCGATTGCAAGATAGGCCGCGCGCAAGCTGCGATGGAAGGCGAGCGCCTCGCCCTCGAAGCGGTCCTTGCCCTCGCCGGGCGCCCGCCGACGGGCGGCGCGAGCGAGGCCGACCCTGGGGTCGAGATCGAGGATCAGCGTCAGATCCGGCGTAAGGCCGTCGATGGTGACCTGTTCCAGTTCCGCCAGCAGCTTGGGATCGATGCGCCCAAGCGTGCCCTGGTAGACCCGCGTCGAATCGATGAAACGGTCGCAAATCACCCAGTCGCCCCGCGCAAGTGCCGGCCGGATGCGCTGGTCGATATGGTCGATTCTGGCGGCCGAGAACATCAGCGCTTCGATGAAGGGCCCATGATGCTTCACCCGGCCCKACAGAATGGCTTCGCGAATGGCTTCCGCCTTGGGCGAACCACCGGGTTCGCGCGTCAACTCCGAACGGATGCCCGCGGCCTCGAGCTGCGTGGCGAGCGCGCGCGCCAGCGTCGACTTGCCGGCCCCTTCTCCGCCCTCAAGCGTGATGAAACGTCCCTTTGTCATGACACGTGCCGCTCAGGTCCTGCCGAGCGCCTTGCGCACCCAGCCAGTGGCAGCCTCCATCAGCGCATCGAGCGCGCGGCTCTGCAGGCTGCCGGCCTCGACCGTCTCGGCCGCGTAGAGTGGAATGTCCAGCGTCTTTATTTCACCGCGTGTGACAAGGAGCCGCCCGACCTCGGCGCCCTCCTGGACGGGAACGGTCAGCGGCCCACGATAGGTGATGCGCGCGCTCAACCGGTCGCTGCTGCCGCGCGGCAGCAGCAGGCTCACCGGGCCCTTGGCCTTGAGCCCGACCCGCCCCTTGGCTCCACCGTAGACGCTGGCCTCGCCGACGATCTCGCCATCGGCGAAGAGCTGGCGGGGTTCGAACGAGCGAAAGCCCCATTCGAGCAGCTTGCGCGCTTCCTGCGCACGGTCGCGGCCCGACTTCAGCCCGTTCACCACGACGATCAGCCGTTGCCCCTTCTGCACCGCCGAACCGACCAGGCCGAACCCGGCTTCATCGATATTGCCGGTCTTCAGGCCGTCAGCGCCAATATCCATGGTCAGCAGCGGATTGCGGTTCTGCTGCCTGATCTTGTTCCAGGTAAACTCGCGTTGCCCGAAGATTTTGTAGAGCTCCGGGTAGGTCTTGATGATGTGATCCGCCAGCCGCGCCAACTCGCGGGCAGTGACCTTCTGCTCGGGGTCGCCCATGCCGGTCGCATTGCGGAAGACCGACTTGGTCAGGCCGAGCGCACGCACCCGCTCGGTCATCAACCGCGCGAAATTCGCCTCATCTCCGGCGATCGCCTCGGCGAGCGCAATCGAGGCGTCATTGCCGGATTGGACGATGATGCCCTGCAGGATATCGGAGAGGTTGATGCGGCTATGGACCAACGCGAACATGGTCGAGCCGCCGGAAATGCCGCCGCCCTTGCGCCAGGCGTTCTCGGAAATGCCGATCTCGCTGTCGAGAGTGAGCCGGCCCTGCGCGATTTCCTGGAATGCCACCAGGACAGTCGCAAGCTTGGCAAGGCTCGCCGGGACCATGAGCTCGTCCGCGGCTTTCTCGTAAAGCACCGCGCCGGTGGCCGAATCGAGCAGAATCGCGTGTGGAGCGAGCGACTGGAAGCTCTGGGCCAGCGCGGGAGCCGAAGCCGCCAGGACAAAGAGAGCCGCCACGCCGCGCGTGTGGCGGCCGCAAATCTCGTAGCGATCGAATTGCGATAGCGGGGCGGGTTCATGCCCCGATCTGAAGCAGAGCGGGGCTCAGCCGGTCAAGCCCGATACGCGTCAATTGCGGGATAATGGCCGCAATGTCTGCGGAACCAGATCCCGTGCCAGCGGGTTATTCCGCGCGAAACGCTCGGCCGGGGCGCGCTCGGGAGCGGCGAACAGGCTGGCGGTGCGCAATGCCGGCGGCCGTGGCGGCAGGACGGCCGGGCGGAGCAGAACCGGGGTCGCAGCATTGGCGATGGTGTCGAGGTCGAAGGGACGGTTCGGCGGCAGCGGAGCGCCGCGGACCGGGATGCCGGCACTCGACGAGGTCGAAACCAGCGTTGCGGCGACAGGAGTGCCTGGCGCGATGGTGCGGACGGGTTGCGGCGCATAGGCCTGCACGACCGGCTGCGGAGCCGCCGGGGCCTCGACGACAGGCTGGCGAGCCTGCTCGTCGCGCGGGTCCTCGAGATCCGGGCTCGCCGTGCGGTTGGTGGCAACCGCGGCGTTGCTCGCGACCATGGTCGGGGCGCTGGTGCCGGGAATCGAAGCCGGCATACCATCCGTTCGCAGGGTTGCAAGCAGAAGCCGGTCGTCGGAGCCGCCAAGCGAGGCCTGGCCGAGATATTCGAGCTTGATACGAGCCGTGCCGAGATGGCGGAAGGCCAGCGCGTCGGCCGTCTTCTGCGACACGTCCATGACGCGGCCGCCATGGTAAGGGCCACGATCATTGACGCGGACGATGATCGAGCGGTTGTTCAGGAGGTTGGTGACGCGGGCATAGGCCGGCAGCGGCATGGTCGGGTGCGCGGCGCTGATGCCTTCGCGGTCATAGACCTCGCCATTGGCGGTGCGGCGGCCATGGAAGGCCTCGCCATACCAGGACGCGGTGCCCACTGCGGTGTAGCCGACCGGCTTCTCATAAGGCGTATAGCGCTTGCCCGCGACGGAATAGGACTTGCCGACGAGTTCGCGGCCGCCGCCCTTCGGAACGGGCTGGCCGTCCGCGACAACCCGGGGGCTGGCGGGGCCGTATTTCGATGAGGGGAATGCGCCAATCTCCTTCGACTTGCGACGCGCAACCTGATCATTCGCGCAATTGGCAAGGAGGAGACCTGCGAGTGCCACGCAGCCAAGCCGCGCGGCACGAAGAGCAAGGGGGGAGGAAGCGGAAGCTCTGTCCGAGTCGGTTACCACACGGGCCAATGCCGGAGCCGAAGAGCTTGCGCCTCGCATCATTATGGTCGTCCGTCGTTGYGCCGAAAGCCATCGCCCGGCCAAGCCGCATCCTGCGGCGAAGCCGAAGTTTTCGGTCAATCCTGTAAAGGGATCGTTAAACGGGCGACTCGCCGAGCGCGAATGCCCCGATCCGGCATCTAGGATGCCCTTGAGCGGGCACAAAGGTGTCCGAAATGCGGCAAGTGTCAACCCGCGACCATTCCGCCGCCATTTTTCGGACAGGCGTTGCCACAATGCAACGCTGTCATTTGGCGACTTTCGGCGGTGATTTTCCCCTGGGAATGGCCCTATCGGCGGCCAAACACTCGTCAAGACGCCCTTGAGGCGGAGCTCCGCCAAATCCGGCGCACAGTCTGYCAGCTTGGGACATCTCCGTGCCTAGCCCGCCCAACGCCAGCCCGACTCACCTGCTCGTGGCGGGCTGATCCGGACGCTGCAACGGGGAACTCATTTTGGCCTGACGTCATCGCACTTGCAAAAACGCCTCGCACCCGGCAATGACAGGCCAACCGGAAGGGTGGCCGAGTGGTTTAAGGCAGCGGTCTTGAAAACCGCCGTGGGTGCAAGCCCACCGTGGGTTCGAATCCCACCCCTTCCGCCACTAACCCTTGGTAGAATAATAGCAAATTCTGTTGACGGGAACAGCTGAGAGCTACAACCTTTTGGCGAGGGCACGTTCCGGGCTGCAACAATGCTGCAACAAGATTCTTGTTGCAGCGGCTCCAGACAGCGACTCACCGCATTTCCGACGCCAAGTTGCCCCCCAGGCCGCGTTAAAATGGCGTCGAGATTCGGGAGCCCGGTCGGCTCAACAGACCCCCAATCTCGGACAACTCGATGGTCGACACTGTCACTAAGGAGGTCCGATCGCGGATGATGTCCGCAATCCGGGCCAAAGATACCGGGCCGGAACTCGCTATCCGACGGGCACTGCACGGCATGGGGTTCCGGTACTCACTCCATTCGGGTCAGTTTCCCGGAAAGCCAGACATGGTGTTCCGGAAACATCGAGCCGCGATCTTTATCCACGGATGCTATTGGCACGGACATGACTGCGGGGAAGTAAAGCCCGCGGCCACCAATCAAGCTTACTGGTCTCCGAAGATCGAGAAGAACCGGGAGCGAGATGCGCGCAACCTGGCCGCGGTGGAGGTAGCTGGCTGGCGGCATCTCGTTATTTGGGAATGCTCCTTCCGACGAAAGGGAACCGCTGCGCTTGAAGACACTGCTCGCCAAGCGGCAGAGTGGCTGCGCGCGGGCACTGAGAACCGTGAAATCAGAGGCTAGTCGATGTAACCTGCGTCGCGAAGGATGGCGCGTTCGGCATCAGTTTTTGGCATGACCGAGATAAACTCTTCTCGTGTGACAATGCCGAGGCCAAGCACCTGTATTGCTGCGTGGTCGTATGCTCCGGAAAGCAGCGCAATGCCCTTCGGAGCCAGGATGTCCCGGGCTCCGCCGTTTCGCCGGATACGTTTCATGTAGTCATGCTGCTGGGCAAGGGCCTGCACCTGCGTTCGCGATATCGGCCGACGCTGGACCAGTTCAAACAACGCAGCCAAGCGGTTCGTACCTCCACCCGCACTAATCAGTTGCTGCCGCTGTTTCACCGTGAGGAGTTGCCAGAAGTTCACCGGATAGGGGTGCTGCCTGAGGATCCACCAGATGTCCTTGAAGTGGGCCGCGGCCAGACCGCGCTTTGTGTCCCGGTTCTCGCCGGCGCGCAGATACGAATCGTGAAGAATTCCGACACCCACGTCGCAGACGGAATGCAACTCGCTCGACCTGATGAGAAGAGCAGGACGGCCGACRTTCTCCTTGGGGATCGACCAATTGGATCCCATCGTGTTCTTAATATCAACCTCTGCGCCTTTGACATTCATGTCCAAAATCGAACCCTTCTCGAAACCGAGATAGGAGCGGATCAGGATTTCGACTTTGGTCCCGAGATATGTCTTTTCGGTCTTCTCGGTCTCGTTGAGCAGGAAGCGTTTTGTCCTTGGAGCGTCTACCACCTCATCGATGGCCGTCCGGAGGAGCAGAGGAACACGTACCTCAAACTCGGAGAGGCCGCCGGCCGCAGCAAGGATCGCTTCCACGATCGGGGCTACGGAAGGGAAATCGGGATGATGCGAATCAAGGGGCTGGTGAGCCATGCCCGCAAGCTAGCGGACATGACTTGTGGCGAATAGATCTCAGGCCGGAACCGCAACGGGGTAGGTAGAGCGCCGTTCCATGGCCGCTTTCAGCTTCTCTGCAACCGCTCGGGCCACTGGGGGCGGGAACGCGTTGCCGACCTGCCTGTAGGCGGCGGTCTTCCGGCCATGGAATATCCACTGGTCATCGAAACCTTGGATGCGCGCGCACATGCGCACGGTCAGTCGGGGCATACCCACGAAGTCGCGTTCCGGGGCTTCCTCTGCGAGCGACTTGCCGTTGACCCCAAGCGAAGCCCAAGCATTGCGTGCGCGAGTCGGACCTAAGTCTGGGCCGCCGTGCTTTTTGGATCCGCCGACGAGCGTCGGCGCTATCTCGTCGGCACCCGCGGCCCACTTCTTCGCGCCTCGCCACTTATTCGCGGCCATCAGGTCAATCAGCGTCTGGCCGACAGTTGGAGCGTCATGCGGGTTCGGAGTGGGCCAGTCGAAGCCGTCCTTGATGTCGTTCCGGAGAGCTACGATAGCGACGCGCGGGCGGAGCTGGGGTACGCCATAATCCGAAGCGTTCAGAAGCCGCCAGTGAGCCTCGTAGCCCAGCTTGTGCAACTCGCCCTTGATGTAACCACGGTAGTCCTCGAACACGGCATCGAGAAAACCGCGCACGTTCTCAATCATGACGGCTTTCGGCCGAGTTTCATCAATGAGCCGGATCGCCGCCGGGAATAGGTTGCGCTCGTCGTCTTTGCCGAGTTGCTTTCCCGCAACGGAAAATGGAGGGCACGGAAGCCCCCCGGCTAGAAGGTCAATGCCCTTATAGGCCCGACCATCGAATAGGTTCAGATCTTCCTCGTGGACGGTCCATTCAGGCCGGTTCAGGCGGAGCGTCTTGCAGCAATCGCCGTCCAGCTCGACCACGCCGGCATGATCGAAACCAGCCAATTCGAGGCCACGAGCTTGCCCCCCCGCACCCGCGCAAAGCTCCAATGATGTCAGTGTATTGCGCATTTGTTTTCCTCGGACCGCTCGTAAGGAAGCTGGAGCTCACGGCTGAAAGGACGTCAAGAAAAAGGTCCCAGTCGACTCAGCGGAATCACAGGATACCGCCAATCGCTGACAGAACGGTAACGCGGTCGCACAGCGGTTGGCGGGTGCAGGGTCGAGGCCGTAAAGGGCATCAAGTTCCCTATTTCGCTTCTCAGTCGCTGAAACGAGGCCGTAGGAAGCATGTAGGACGCAAAGTTTGGGTTGGATGGGGTGATCCATCATGGGATTCAGGGCCGAGGCGGGGCGAACGTATGGCCGCCATCGTCGTTCCCCTCGGCTGCGTTCGCGGCGGCAATCGAGGCCTTCAAAGCTGCGACGGCTTCGGCTTCGGCCGCGGCCCGATCGGCTCTGGCCTCGGCCTGCCACGCGGCAACGACGTCGGCATCGGGGACTCCTGGACGAGCGTGGAGAGCCAACCGCCAGATGCCGCCCGCGTCCACCATCGCGACGACCCACCCGAGGGTGATGGCGTCGCCGCCGATCCGCGCCATGAGCGCCGACGTGGCGGCGTCGTGCGCCGCAGGACGTTTCAAGTCGCGCAGGATGCGGCTCATGCTCGGCGCCGCGCGGTATCGCCCATGCAGACGTCCACTTGGCCGGTGTCGCAGCGGGCCGGGCACACCGAGCTCGCGAGGCGTCGGAACGTAGGTGACCGGATCCCGGGATCCGGCGGAGCGAATTCGGAACGGAGCCAGTGCCAGACTTGCCATCAGGCTTGCCAGCCAGGTCATGCCGAACACGATTTCCCCGCGAAGAGGTGATTCTCCCGCAGACCGTCTCCGCTCACGAGCATGGCGCCCGCGCGCGGCTGCTATTTCCGAGCACGTCCTCCCCCTGTTCCGCATCATCGTCCCATCCTCCTGCCTGCCTCCGGAGCCGCAGGCCGCATCGCGGCAAGCGACTGCCGCGCCTGGTCACGTTCGCGCGCGGATACCCGCGCAGCCTCGGCCGCCGCGCGCGCCCGGCGCTCCGATTCCTGCCTCCGCGAAGCTTCCTCGAGAACTCGCCGCGCAGCTTCGTCCGCCCGGGCTCGCTCACGGGAAAGGTCGGCTGCCACTGCCCGGCGAGCAGCCTCCATGATCGAGGAACGGCGCAGTCCATCCCATAGCGATCGGAGCCTGGAACCGAACGAAGATATAAGCGATGCCCGTGCCTCAGCCMCGGCGACGATCCGCTCCGCCTGCCGGCCGGCACGAGAGAGAGTCTCGGACGCCTTCCTTTCGCGGGCTTGGGCGGTAGCGTGAAGGGCTTTCGCCTCCGTCGCCTGCCGATCAGCACGGCTGAAGATGGCCGCCACCTGTTTCTCGCGGACCTCGGCGGTGTCGTGAAGCGCTTGTGCAGCCACTGCCTTCTCTTGCGCCGCGGCAATCACGGCTGCCGCATCCGTCATCGTCTTGGCGGCGAACTCACTGCCTCGGGCGTTGATCTGCGCGGCACGATTGAGAGCTTGCCTCGTCGCGGCGGCAGCGGCCTTCTCAGCCTGCCATTTCGATCGCGAAAGACGCCTTCGGCCTGGGCCGAGACGCGCAAGCCCGGAAGGCAAGCCCACCTGTTCCCAATACCCATCTTGCCATTCCCTCATCGCCTGCCGGTACGCCGCATCACCGCGACGATTCAGTGTCTTCGAATCCTCGCCCTCCCCCGGGCCGGCAATCGCGATCGCGCGCTTGGCGGCCGTCCCGGGGTGGAGGTGTGTAGCCCGTAGATCGGCGGGAAGGATATAGGCATGGATGTGAGCACGGGACTCGTCGACATGCCGCACGACCGAGACGAGTCCGTCTCCGTACTGAGCCCGGAGCCAAGCGACAGTGCGGGCCTCCCACGCCGCGACGTCGGCCGCGATCCCAGGATCGGCATGAACCGAATTCATGGAAGCGGGATGGCTGGCCACCACCGTCAGCATGGTTTTCTGACCGCTGCTGATCGCGCGAGTCTTCCCGTTCGCAAGAATGGCTTTCGCCCCCGCGCAGGCTTCATCGTGGCGGCGACGGACCTCTTCGACGGGGAGGCCGAAGACGATCTCAGGTGCTGCCGGTGCCGACACATGCGGGCATGCTCCGGGGGCGCGCGCTGCCTCATCGAGCACCCACGATACCGAGCGTCCGGCCGTGTCGGCTTTGCGGGAGTATGCCTCCAAATGGATGAACTGGAATCCTGTCGTGCCCATGCCTGAAAGCGTGAGCTCGCGGGACCGCCGGCGGAAGGTCTTAGTGACCGACTAACGCCATTGCATGGCGTCGGCTCTCCGAGGGCGCTCCGCGGGCCTTGCCGGGGCCTCTCCCGAGGGGATCCCGGAGCGAGAACGCGGGGGAACCCGAAGGTCGCCCCGCGTTCTCGCTCCGGCAAGCCGATACGGTTACGCCGCCCGGCCTGCGATGTATCGCACAGCGTCATCCAGAACCGCCGCCGCCGCGCCTTCCGCGAGTGATCGGGCTTTTGCGAGGGACGGCGCATGCCCGCTCCGCACGACCACGGTGACGTCGCCTTCGCCGTCGCTGTCGGCGACGAGCCACGCCCACCGTCCAGCATCGCGACGGACTTCCAGCCCCACGCAGAACATGGGACTCGTGAGCGTCGCTTCCGACAGATAGCTACCGTCCGGCATCCGTCCCCACCTCGA
Organism: Allobosea sp. 01N443; assembly: GCF_056399325.1. Classification (NCBI taxonomy): domain Bacteria; kingdom Pseudomonadati; phylum Pseudomonadota; class Alphaproteobacteria; order Hyphomicrobiales; family Alloboseaceae; genus Allobosea; species Allobosea sp. 01N443. Next base: position 9,284 of record NZ_JBFTRC010000043.1, on the reverse strand, counting down.
TGTCGTCGGCTGCGGCCGGATGCTGATGACCTTCCCCATCGCGTTCTCCTGATCGCGGCAGCGTGCCGCCGCGATCTTCCTGGAGAGCCCATGAAGGGAATGGAGCCCCCGACTTTCGCCCAGGGTTAACGTCATGCTGCCACGCCTCGCCCTTCGCTCCGTTCCGGAGCGTCGAAGATGTTGATGAAGGTGCTTTCGATTTCGATGGAAGGCCTTCCGGGAAGCTTCAGGAACGTCGCTCCCCCCAGGTCAGGAGGCCGATGACTCCTTTCGACACCCCCTTCGTGCCGCACTTCATCCCGGACAGTTAAGCTACTGTTGTGAACTCTATAGGAGCCCGCCGCGGCCTCCCGTGGGTCGCGGCGGAACGGCGTCACGATTGCCTTGCCGCCCGCGCGCCACGCCCGAGCCACCCGAAGTGCCACGGCCGGTTCCGGTGCTCCTGCCGCGTCCCATGCCTTCCGGGCCGCATGCCGTTCGTAGTCAACCTCTGCCAGCCGATCCTTCGAAGCCTGCCCCCAAGGCTTCGGCTCATAGTTCTGTACCAGGATCAAAGGCTCGGCCCACGGAGTGTGTTTCCATTGAGGTAGCGTCACGCCCAAGATCGTGTTCGCCGGCGCTCCCAAGCTGGCGGCCTTGGCCGCCACGCCCTCATTGCACTCATCGCCCGATTGCTGATGCGGCCGAGGCCGCGAATGGTTGAGGCGAGTGGCCTTCGGGACCACGTGGAGCCGCCCCCTTCCGTTCTTGGCACGGACGGCGGCTACCTTCCTCTTACTGTCCGCCAGTGTCTTCCAGTAGGTACGGAACGCGCCGAGAGGCTGGGCCAAGTTCAATCGGAACAGGGATTCATGCAGCCATCGCGCCTCCCGGGAGTCGAGGGGCTTCGCGCCCTCGACCAGATCGCCGGGCTTGACGACGTATTTGACCAACTCGCGCACGTTCTTGATGCGTCCGTTATCTTCCCAATGCGCGCCGAAGAACTCATGTGTCCACTCTAGGAACTTGCTCCATGAGCCGGGCCCTTCCTTCGGAAGAAGCCGCGTTGGCTCCAAGAGCACGTTCGCGTGCGGGTGATACAGCACCGGGTCGCCAGGGTATCGCTCCGGATCAAGCTCGCGTTCGGTCGCTGATTTTCTGGTGAACTCGGAGCCGCGGAAATGGACCACGATCCCATACCGTTCGTCGGCTTCATCCGCCCATTTCGAGACGTCGCGCGCCAACGTCTGGAGGGCTTTCCGAAGGTCTCCGAAAGCCGGCACGAGATCACCGTGGGTGATCACCCCGTAGCGAAGATACCGGCTTCGCGGGTGCACCTTCTCGATCCAGTACCGCAGGGCGTTGAGCATTGGGCGGCGATCGCGAGACGCGACCGCAGGCAAGAACCGGATCGGCCGCCAAGGGGAGACTGGCGTCACGATGCCGGTGACGGCCCCGATCGCCACCACGGAAGCATCTTGGCGGGCCGGAACTCCTGCTTCCTCCAAGAGGGCGGCAAGATGATGTGTCTGGCCGTCCAGCACCGCGCGCCGGGCGTCCGATACCACCCAGCATTCCGGATCGAGTTCCCAGCCGGTGTTTGCCGCGACGACAGTGTCGTGCGTCCAGCCAGGAGAAGGCGCCGATGGAGCCTTTCCGTCTGATTTCGCGAGGCGGACGCTGGTCGCGTCAACGAATTTTGCTTCGGAGGGAAGGCGAGGACGTCGGCTCGGAACGGAGTGTCCGAGCCGGGGGCTCACCCGCCGTAACGACGGGGAAGGTTGACCTGTGCGCTGCCGGTGACGAACATGACCTTACCTAGTGCACGGCGCCGCGAGGGATCCCCATCCCTATGACCGGCGCCGTGATCATGTTCACCGCCGGCGGTGCAAGGCACAAGCCGAAGGCGTCGCCCGGAACGGGCATGCGGTCGAGGAAGCCACATGGCGAGGCTCAAGATCACCATTGCCCTCGACTCCGGCGCACTGATCGGAGATCGGCCGGAACAAGACCTTCCTGCTCGCGATGGCCGCCGGGTCCATCGTCGGCGCCTTCATCGGTGGCCAGTTGCTCGGCGTCGTCCCGGCCAGCCTGTTGCTTCCGGGACTGGCCCTGATCCTCGTCATCTCCGCCGTGAAGGTCTGGAAGCACGCCCGATAGGAAACGACGTCTACTTCACCCCCGGACCATAGGATCCGGCTCCGGCCCCCTCCAAGGGGGCCTCACGCCCCTCGCGGGGGCGTCGTCGATGGCGGCCGGTTCGCGCCGGCTCCGCCGGCACTCTCCGGCCGCGAAGGATTGACCTGTCCCGGGATAACTGAATCCGGCCGATCCGGGCGTTACGATGCGGAAGTCTCCGCGCCCGGATCGGCCTTTACCGACGCGGGATTCGATGCCGCGTCAGGCGGTGGACTTGATTCCCCGAACAGAGCTCGGCGGCGCTCTTCTCGCGTGGGATTCAAGTACCGAAGGAGCATCGCAGGCGTTTTGTGGCCGGACTGCGCCATCATCGTTTTGATGTCGACGCCGCGCGCTGCCATCCTTGAGAGAGCCTCGTGCCGGAGATCGTGGATTCGGAACCCCTTAACTTTCGCGGCCTTTCTCGCGAGCTTCCACCTGAAGTCGATGGTCCCGCGGCCCGGAAACAGAACTTCGGCGTCGTCGAGGCCCTCGGCATGCGCGCTGAGATCGGCCCACGCTCGATCGGACAACAGCACCTCCCTCGCGCTACCGTTCTTGGTTTCGGCGAGCATCAGGCTTCGATCGCCCTTGCGCACAGCCCCTGCCGTAAGGCTCTCCGCCTCACCCAGTCTCATGCCGGTATCCAGAAGTACGCGCCACAGGGCCAACATGTCCTGGCCATCGCCGCCTGCGAGCAAGGCCCGCTCCAACCGCTCTTGCTCACCATCGAGCAAGCGGCGATCACGCCCGGGACGACCTTTCGGCATAGCGCCTCGCCGGCGCGACGTCAGATCACGGACCGGGTTCTCGACGTCGTAACCCCAGTCCGTTCTCGCGTAGCTAAAAACGGCACTTAACGTATTGATTTCATTCTTTATTGTTGATGGCGCCTTCTTCGCGGCGACGCGCTCGTCGCGATAGGCTGCGACGTCCGATCGAGTGATGGTCCGCATCGGTCGAGAAGCCAGATCATGCTTCATCCACCGATCAAGCAGGGTCGTTTCCTGAGCCTCTCCCTTCTTCGTCGGCGTCACCTGAAGCTGGTAGCGCTCGAGAGTGTCCCGGAGCGGACGGTCCTCCCACCGCCCTGAAGATTTCCGCTCCTCCAGACGCGGGTCCGTCCAGGTCCCCAGCCGCATCGAAGACTCGGTTGAATCCGCCCACAACGAAGCTTCTGCTTTGGTACGGAATGTGGCCGCAATCGACCTCGCGGCCACCGGCCCTTTGAAGGATTCTGGAACCCGAGCCGTGGCCGTCCAACGTCCGCCCCGCTTCACCAAACTGGCCATTCACCGCCCGATCTGCAACATTAGCGCAACATGAGGCTATAGCATCCAAAAAAGGCCTGTAAATACGGTTAAAAACGGCGGTCTTGAAAACCGCCGTGGGTGCAAGCCCACCGTGGGTTCGAATCCCACCCCTTCCGCCACTTATGCTTGCCAGCTGTTCCTTGCTGTAACGCATAGCGAAATGCGCTCCCCCTTGCGGCTCTAATTTTCATCCCAATTCGCCCCAGCCATACATAGCGATGCAAAGATCGGAGCGTCGGTCGGTGGCTGCGAGTTGAGGAGCGTGCTACCGCCTCGTCAGCGAGGCAGGGGTGGGCGTCCATGGATTTGAAGGCATTCCAGATCGAAGTGACATCGGAGGGCGACAGCGCCCGCCAGGTCTTCTTCGTCGCAGCAGAATCAGGCGAGGCCGCCGTCGCACTATTGGCCAATCATTCGGCCTTGTTGCCCAACTTCAAACTGAAGCTGCAGCGCCGCCTGAGCGATGCGGAGATCGACATTCACCAGCTAGGGCCTGGGATGATCGTTCAATGGATGTGAGCAGGCTGGCTCCGCGACGTATCCCGCGTTGGCGGCGCGCTCGATTTCAGCCCAAACCTGTGGCCTGACCGTAAATCCGTTCCCGCTGCATGTGCGCATGCAGCGGCGTCTCCTGTCCGCCGTCGCAGTGCGGTCAAGATGTCGGGTTGCAGACGGCATTATTGACTGTCGCTGCGGATGCTGGCCATGGGCCTAAGCCGTCCAACGCCCGGCATCGTGTATGGCTGCGGCCTTCGCCCAGCACTGAAGCTCCGCTTCTTCGTCCAGGAACGCTTGAAGACGGCGCGGAAAATCGCGCCGCGCGATTGGTCCAAATGGGACAGGCCCGGTTCGCTGTCATCCTCGGCGACAGGCCACGCCGCTTATCGATCCTGTCCCGGGCTTCTCGTCATTCTGAGCCAGGCCTGTCTCGGGCCTGCTGCCCCGAGTTTGCCAGAGACCGCCGCCACGCGAAACGCAGGATCACGCCCAGCGATGCCGCAAGTGGTATCGCCAGCAGCACGCCGATGAAGCCGAACAGCCATCCAAAGGCGAACAGCGCGAACATCATCCAGACCGGGTTGAGGTTGACCCGACGGCCGATGAGGCGCGGTGACAGCACATAATCGGCAAGCATTTCTCCGACGATGAAGATGCCGCCCACGACAGCGACAGGCACCCAATTCGGCCAGAACTGGGCCAGGGCAACRCAGGCCGCCACGAAGAACCCCGTCGCCGCGCCGAAATAGGGAACAAAACTGATGAGACCGGCGGTGAGCCCGATCACAATGGCATGGTTGAGCCCGACCACTTTCAGGGCTGATGCATAAAGCACGGCCAGAACGAAGCAGATGACCACCTGGCCGCGCACGAAGCCAGCGATCGTATCGTGGATTTCGCGCGCCAGCGCCCGAGCATCGTCGCGATACGCCGGGGTAAACCAGCCATCGACCGCCGCCATCATGCGGTGCCAGTCGATGGCGAGATAGATGGCGATGATCGGCGTCACCACGAGCAGCGAGAGAAGGGAAACCAGGGCCAGCCCACTTGACCATAACGAGCGAAGGAAGCTGTCGAGCCAGCTGCTACCCATCGACTTGGCGAGATCGGCGGGGGATTGCTCGAGGTGGAGTTCGCCGCCCATGACATTGTGCAGCCAGGGGCCGCTCGCATCGCTCACGAGCGACTGGAGCCGCGTGAGGTAGCGGGGGAATTCCTCAACGAAAAATCGGAATTCGCCAATGATGGCCGGGAGCATCACCAGGAGAAAGGCAATGAAGCCCGCAACCAGCGGCAAGAAGACGGTCAGAGCTGCAAGGGAACGATTCATGCCGAACCGTTCCATTCTGTCGACCACCGGGACGAGCAGATAGGCCAGCAAAGCGCCGACCACAAACGGCAGCAGGATTTGGCGCAACAGCACCAGCGCAACCAAGGCGACCACTGAAACCGCAATCCAGAACTTGGCTGGTTGCGCGATCCTCATCGACGTTCTGCGCACATGCGGTTTCGAACTCGATTGCCGGCTTCGTTGCGCCCGCCCCAGGGGAAAGCGGCGAGAGCGCAGCGCTCCGTTCAGTTCACGATCAGGCTGGCGAAGGCGATCTCGCCATCGGTAATGTAGTGGTTGACCTTTCCGGTCTGCAAACGTGTACCGGATTGATGCAATACGACATCACCGATCATCTGCTTTGCCTTCAACTGGGCGACTATGTAGTTGCGCTCCGCATTCGTGTCGGAATCGGTCGCATGGGTCACCTGGAACGTCAGCCGGGTCAGAGATAGCCCAGTGTCCCGGGTACCAGCGCCGACCCATAACACAGGCCGGTCGGTCGCTGGCTTATCGGTATTCAACCAGAAGCTCGCTCCCGTCATATCGTCCTCGGAATGGGCGAGGCTCAGCGCCCAGAAGCGGATGTGATGGCGCTTGCGCGGGCTGTTGTCGATGGGCTCCTGGAAGCCGATGTCCTGCCTGCGTCCAAAGAGATAGAGGGTGCTGAAAGGAGCGGTCGGATAGGTCGAGTTCAGCAGAAACGCTCGTATCATTCGCCAGGAGCTGGCTATCCCCAAGCGATCGGCCGTCGACCAGCCCGCTACTGCAAACGCATCGCGCAGTTGTTGAAGAGTGCCGATGAGGACGAGGTTTACAGGGTCTCCGGGCAGACCATCTCCGGTGATCGTGTATCGGGGGATCAATCTGCGGTGAAGAACCTTCAGGCCCATTCGAACCACGTTTGGCAGAATGACATAGGCAGCCAGACCGTAGGTCAGGCTTGCCGCCAGGATCCATGGCAGCCTGTGGTCTGCCGTATCGAAAATGACGAAGACGATCAGCCAAACGCTGACGACGCCCAGGCAGAGAACGAGGAATCTCTGAAAGAGGCGCGCGAGCAGTCTCAACGTTCTCGGTCCCGTCTGGTGCTGGGTGAAATCGCGATCGCTGCTTATCGTGGGGATTTTGGCATCCGAACACAACCACATAAGTGACGGCACTGTTTGCGGGCGGCAAACCGGTGGTCCCGTTGCCCCCTATACTAGTGGATGCTTGGTATTGGCGCTATGGCCGCGCGCCAGGGCGCGAAATTAGCCAGGCTGCAGAAGCGCTCAATGCCCGCCTGAGGAGGAGAGGACGTTCACGACCAGGACGCCCGTCACGATCAGGCCCATTCCGACCACCGCCCAGAGATCGAGCTTCTGGCCGAACGCAAACCACCCCACCGCCGAGATCAGGACGATACCTGCGCCCGACCAGACGGCATAGGCGATCCCGACAGGCATGCTCCTCAAGGTGAGCGACAGGAAGTAGAACGCGACGCCATATCCGACCGCAACGACGGCCGTGGGTCCCAGTTTTGAAAACCCCTCCGACGCTTTGAGAGCCGAGGTGGCGATGACCTCGGCGACGATGGCAACGGCAAGAGTAAGATAGGCGTTCATACCCCGCCTAAACATCCTTGTGTGACGCTCTCAAGGCTCCCGATCGAAGGGATACCCGCAGCAGCCCGAGGCGCTGGCGACGCGTCCCCCGGGGACGTTAGGGTGACACTTCCCCGAGATGCCCCACGGAGGCTGCCCCCCCTAGCGCACCTTCAAGCCCAATTCCGCGAGCAGCTGGCCAGCCTGCTGGCGAGAGATCGTGGCGCCGCGAAAGAGCGTGGCGTCAACCAGCCTCAGTCCGCCCAGATCAGCGCCACGAAGATCAGCCCCCTCGAAGCGCGAGCCGGTCAGCGCCGCATCCATCAGACTGCAATCCTCGAAGACAGCATCCCGGAAATCGCATTTCCTCAGGTCCGAGTGGCTGAAATCGATTTTCCTGAGCGTGGTCTTGCGGAAGCTGAACGACGGAAGCTTCGCGCTGACGAGCAGGACCTCCTCGAACCGGCAGTCCAATGCCCTTGCTTCGGACAAATCCGCGCCAGTCAATTTGCAGCCCGCGAAGGACGCCGAGACCAGTGTCGTCCGGCGCAGAACGGCGTTGTTGAAATCTCCCGACTGAACCCGGCCGTCCGATAGATCGGCCCCCATGAAATCTGCGAAGGCCGCCCGACAGCCGAGCCATCGCACCCGCTCGAGTTTCGTACCTCTCAGCTTCGCGCGCTTGAGGCTGCACCGTTCGAAGAGCCAACCCGACAGATCGAGCCCCGACAGGTCCGCCTCATCAAGATCGCACGCGATCACATGGTGCGGTATGCGCAGCTCAGAGAGAGCTGCCACATCGGCTCGCTGCAGGGTCCGCTCCGCGACGGTCTGAAAGGGATCATCAGGCATGCGCTCCCGTAGCAACTGGCCGGCGGATGATCAATTTCAGCACCTTCGTGGGCCGTCGCACTCCCTTGCTTCTGGGGTCGCCGCCCTCCCCGATAGTGATGCTCGCGAGCCAGACAGAACATCCGGCGACGGCGAATTGTTTACCCAGGGGCAGTAGAGAGCAGCAGCATCTCGAACCGGACAGCCTCTGCAGTCAGATCATCGTGAACCTCGTACCAACGGCCATTCTGTTTCTGTTCGCAGCAACCTTCTGCGCCGTCTGGCTGGCCGAGCGCCGAAGCTGGTATCTGCTCCATTTTGCGCAGGCGTTCCTGGCCTTTGGCCTTGGGATGCTCGTCCAGACAACACGGACTCCAGCCGATTTCGGGTTGAACACGATGCTGTACGGAATGCTCTATGTTTCCGGCACGCTGGGCTTCGTGACTGGCGTGATGGTGCGCTCCGGCCGGCGCCCTTCTCGCTGGTTCCTCACCATCTGGTTTGCCGCAGTGATGGGCGCGCTCGGCTATTTCTATTACATTGACCGCAACCTCATCGTGCGCATCCATATCGTGAGCTTCGGCCTCGGCGGCATCATCGTCTCAGCCGCCTGGATCATGCGGTCGCTTGCTCGGGGAAGCGCGACCGACAGGATAATCTTCTGGCTGGTTCTGGTGTTTGGCCTGCATTTCTTCCTGCGTACGCTGCTGACGAGCGAATTGGCCGCGGCAACATCCGCTTCGGGGTTCCTGCAGTCCGGATTCTGGACCTGGGTGCAATTCAGTGCCTCGGTCTTCGGGGTCGGGATGGGCCTTGGGCTGCTCCTCGTCATAGGGCTGGATGTGACGGCCCGGCTGCGCAAGGAGCGCGATACCGATCCGCTCACGGGGGCGTTGAACCGGCGCGGCCTGCAAGGCCGGTTTCAATCTCTGGGCGCGGCGCGTCATCCATTGGTGCTCAGCGTCGTCGCCTGCGATATCGATCATTTCAAGAGCATCAACGACGCCTATGGCCACGCGGCCGGGGACGCCGTGCTGATCGCGATTGCAGCCTCCATCCGGAGCGCCGTTCGCAGCAACGATGCCGTCGGTCGCGTCGGAGGCGAAGAATTCGTCATCTTGCTCAAAGATACGACCGCAGAACAAGCCTTCCATTTCGCGGAACGCCTGCGGGGCGAAATCGCCAGGATCTCGTTTCCCAGGCTGCCGCCCGATCGGACGGTGACCTGCAGTTTCGGCATTGCCGAGCTTCGCCGTGGCGAGACGCTCGCACATGCGATCGGCCGCGCGGATCAGGCTCTGTACGCAGCCAAGAACGCCGGACGGAACCGTACGCGCACGGCCACGACGTTAGTGCCGGCGCGATCCTAGCTGTTTGATCCCGGGCTTTGATGGTGCAGTCTTTTCGCGTGAGTGGAAGGAGGCGCTATGGGCCAGGTTCACCATGGGAGCGCCACGACGACAGAGGCGGTTCGTCGAGCGATACAGCATAGTCAAGAGAGCCTGAGGGCTCTGGACAGAGGCGGTTCGTCGAGCGATACAGCATAGTCAAGAGAGCCTGAGGGCTCTG